>SLHB01000171.1 GCA_007136375.1 Candidatus Hydrogenedentota bacterium | reverse complement strand
TTGCGGCGGCTTCCCGGGTCCGGCCAAGCTCGTGGAGCAGCGCGGCGTGGGAGCGCAGGGACTCCGCCTCCGACAGGCGGCCGTGGCCGTACCGTTCCATAACTGGCGCGGCGGTTTCGCGGTTGCTGGCGCCAAGGGCCGCCTCGATGTAGTGGCGGACGATCATGGGGTTGTCCAAACCGTTGTCCAGGGCGTGCTGAAAGGAAGTCATCGCTTCGTGACGCCGCCCCGCGCGCAACTGAATGAGTCCGATGCCGCCAAGCGCCCGGGCGTGGTCCGGCTTCTCCGCCAGCACTTCGCGAAGCAGGCACTCCGCCTCTTCGATCTCGGTTAGCGCAATGAGCACAATGGCGAGGCTCGTCTTGTCGTCATGGGTCTCCGGACCATGGGCCAGCGCTTGCCGAAACCGCAGTTGGGATTCGCCCAGGCGGTTGGCGCGCGCGGCCGCCTTTGCGAGAAGCCGCTGACGCTGCTGTTCCCCGCCTGCGCCGTCCGCTTCGGCCGCTAAGGCGCGGGCCTCCTCGCAGTGTCCGCTTTCGAGAAGGCGCTCCGCCAGGGCGAGGGCGGCTGCGTCGGCCTTGGCGCCGGATGCCATGAGTGATGTTTCCATGTCGTGTGTTCCTCCGCGTTTATGGTTCCCGCGCGTCTTCGCTCCAGGCCCGGAACGGAGGCGCGCTCGTATCATGGGGTTGAGCTGGTGAGGGAAACGGACCGCTTAAAACCGGGCGGCGCCGGGTTCGGGTTACCGGACCCCACAGGCGGGGCTGTCGGCGGGCGCGTCGGCAAGCTGGGCCAGACGGTTTACAATGGCTTGCTCCCGTTCCGCGCGCGGCGCCAGTTCGTATTCCAGGTGGTCGCCAAGCAGGACCCAATCCTTTGCTTTGAGCGCCTCGTACGCGTCGACGACCGCCCGATTGAGGTCTTCGTTGATGTCCGCCACGGCGCCGCCATCCATATAGATGGTGTCCGGCGAGGCGCCGAGAGCGGAGGCGATCTCCTGTTGCCGTTGCTTGATCTGGCTCCAAATATCAAAGACATGGCTGAAGGATTCGAACCCGGACTCGGGCGATTCGCCTTGGAATATCGCGGCCAGGGTCCGGCAGGCCTTGGGCAACTCGGGCAACACGTCCCGCAAGCTGGAGATGGCGCCCCGGGTCAAGGTGTTCAGCGCCTCCGACGCGATGGTGATGGAGCCTGGCGCGGCCGCGGCCTTGTCCCCCAGGCGCGTTTCGAGATCCTCTGGCCCGATCCGCTCCCCGTCCACGCAAATATCCACGATGGCCCGTCCTTCCGCGCGCAGGTCCCGTCCGATGCGGGTGACCGTTTCGAAAGCGGTGGCCGAAGCGCCAGCCGCTTGAGGCTTGCCGTCTACAATCACGTCCATGTGTCGTTCCTTTCGTCTATCCCGGCGGACCGCTCTTGGAACCCCGCCAGCCCTAGTGGGGCGTTAGCTCCCGCAATCCGCCAATGTCTCCGACCGCGGCGGCGTGCGCGTTTTCTTCTTCGATGGCCAGGTACACCTCGCGCCGGTGAACGGCGACACGGCGCGGCGCGGCCACGCCCAGCTTGACTTGATTGTCCCGGAGGCTTAGGACCTTGATTTCGACATCGTCGCCGATCATGATGCTTTCGTCGAGTCTACGCGTCAGAACCAACATGCGTGGCCTCCTCCTGGCGCGTCACGGCGCTTGATGGCAGATGATGGCGAATGGGATAGGCGCTGGATTCAAGGACGGACTGCTTGGCCAAGCGCTGCCGGGGGTTGATGACGATGGGGGCCCGCAGGTTCGTGCGGATGGCGTCTGGCTCGCTCCCCGAGGCGACGAGAGTGTAAATGGCGAGTTCGTCCGAAGACTGCGCCGCCAGCTCTGTGAGGTCATGGGCGCTTATGTTGACGCGGTAGCCGGGGACCACGGCCCGGGGGTCCATCATGAGAAAGGCCAGGCTTCCATCCTCGGTCGACTGAAGCCAGGTCAAGAAGCTGTCGGGAGGTCCCGGGACCGGCACGAAGCGTCGGCGTTCGGGAAAGCCAAGGATCGGTTGGGTAAAGGTGATGATGTCGCCGTCGGCAATCTCCAACGGCCCGAATCGCGTCGTATCCACTGAAGTCATCCTTTTTGCGCCCGCGAAGGTGTGTGCGTTGAACGTTGTCACGGCCCCGTCCCCTCCGGGTTCGTGACGGTTCGCTGCGTGGATCGTGAGCTGCCTCCGGGCTGGCCCGGAGCGTAGCCATCCAAGCTACGGCCGCTTTATCGGTAGGAAGGGGCGAAAACTTGACAATTTCAGGGAGACTCCGGCACGGAAGCCCGGGATTCCGGGTCAAATGGGTAACGAACCCGCGGAAATGAGGCATGGATTGCGCGCAACGGCGGGGAAGGCATGACCTGGGGGCGAGGGCGCCCCGGCCAAGGCGGCCGTGGCGGGGGAACTCGATGGGAACTCTGGTCCGGGAGTTTGGATAGAGTGCTGAGGACGGCGCGCGCCCATGCTCCCGGTGTTTAACGGCGCGTGGCCGATGGCGGCGTGTTTGTCCGGTCGTGGGCGCCAGGACCGGTCATTGGAGAGGCTATATGTACCCGTTTCTAATCTTACTCGGAGTCGTCTGGGTGCTGATCCTGCTGACGCTCTTCTTGCACATGCTCACGAAGAACCGGCACGTGAAGTACCTGCCATCCGTGTTGTCGCTGCTTTATTCCCTATGCGTGTGGTTCTTTGACTCAGGCGAAATCCTCGGCCCCCAGCTTTTCGGCGTCATCGTGTTCGTCGGCGCCGTCCTCATGCTGATGCTCGCCCTATTGCTGGACTCCGAGGTGTTTGAATGATCGGCGCGGCGGCCCATCACTCGGGTTCGTCCTGACCGAGCATCGCCGGGCCGGCGTCGCGGAAGTACTCCAGCCAGGATCGCGTGATCGCCTCGGCAAGGGTGGTCCCCCGTTCCTCGTAGTCCTCTATGGTCATGCCCCAATAGAAGCCGATCCATCCGTCCGCCACGTCCCGGGATCCTTCGAAGAACGCGGCCAAGTCGTCAATCCCGCAATGGAGGGGAAAGGTCTCTTCGATGACCAGGGGCATGCCTACGTCATAGACGGCCAAGGCCTCCAGTGCTGCTTCGACCTCGCCACTTCGGGGGTAGAAATGCACGCTCGCGAAATCCAGGTTCTCGCGAACTTCCTCGGAGTAGAACAAGGGCTGGGCGTTCGGCCAGACGTGGGCCCAGGGGATTACGCCCACGGTGACCAGCGTGTCCTCGTCCACTTCCCGGATGGCTCCGGTCAAGGTGTCGACCCATGCGCGGGCTACTTCGTGGCGCTCGCGGCCATCGAGGTCGAGCGTGATTCGCTGGACAAAGTGTTTCCCGCTGAGTCCGTCTCCGGGCAGCCAGTCATTGGGGTCATCGCCGCCGGTAAGGATGGGTTCGTTCATGAGGTTATAACAGAAGACAGCCGGACTTCCGGCGACGGCCTCCGCCACGGTTCTCCACCAGGCGGCCTGCGTTTCCCAACGTTCGGCTTCATCCATGGCGTCGTACCATTCGGGAACTTCGTCCTTGTGGTAGCAGGCCAGGCCGGTGATGTTCAGATAGAGGCCGGTTTCTTCGGCCATCTCCACGAGCTTCACGAGCCGCGCCAAGTTCTCCTCGTTCGGGGTCTCGGGCCCGTCCATGAACGCGCCGGTCTGAAGATGGATGCGGACCGTGTTCGCGCCCAGGTCCCGCATGTCCTGGAAGTGCTGAACGACCCGATCCCACTCTTCGTCCCAGTAGCTTTCAAGCAGGCGGCCCTCGGTGTCACGGTCGTAGTTGAATCCCCAGGGGGTGAACCGCTCGCCGGACTCGGCGTACCGGAACTCCGAACCGTCCTCGCTCAAGACAATGGGCTCCATCGAACTGCCCGTTTCGGCGTGCGTCCAGGCGGCAACCGCGATCACACCGATCAACGCGGGAAGGAAGGCGCGTTTTATTGTCACGGGTCTGTCTCCTGATATACTCGCTCGCGGCTTCGTGCGTGCTCAATGGGGGCGCCATGCATTCATTTCATTCGCATTTCACATAATACGGGATGATAGGCCGCCTCCACGGAATTTTCAAGGCGGGTCGCTTCTGGATGCGTATATGGCGGCGAGCGGTGGAGCAGGGGAGGGGGGTTCTCCGTGAAAGTGTCAGACTCCGGCATGCCAGAAGAGGCCTACTGGGAGTCGCTTTTCGACATTCCGCTCATTCTCGACCGGTTGGGCATCACGGCCGCGCTTGGCGACGTGGCGGAAGTGGGCTGTGGCTACGGAACGTTCACGATACCGGTGGCGGCGCGTATACGGGGCCAATTGACGACGTGTGACATCGAACCCGCCATGGTGGAGCGCACCCGGAAGCGCGCCGCGGCGGCGGGGCTGCACAATGTCCGCGTTATCCAGGCTGACGCGGAGGAGGGCGGTTTCGGTACGGAAGAAAGCTCGCAGGACGGGTGCCTGCTCTTCAACATCCTTCATGGGGCCGAGCCGCTCCCCTTGCTTGCCGCGGCCGCGCGGGTGTTGCGGCCCGGCGGCCGGGCCTTTGTGATCCATTGGCGCGGCGACATTGAGACGCCGAGAGGCCCGGAGCGTGCG
>SLHB01000268.1 GCA_007136375.1 Candidatus Hydrogenedentota bacterium | reverse complement strand
GGCGCGGAGGACAGTTGCAAACCCCGCGCTTCGGCCAGGTCCACCAACTCCGTGGCTTGCTCCAGATCGAGGGCGATAGGCTTCTCGGTGAATACGTGCTTTCCCGCCTCCAGGCAAGCCCGGGTCAGTTCATAGTGACTCGTGGGGTTGGTGAGGTTCAGCACGAGTTCGACACTGCTATCGGCCAGCAACTCCTCCAGACCACCGTAAACTTTGGCGGAGGTTAGGGCGGCCATGTTCCTGGCGCGGCCGGCGTCGCGATCCAGAACCCCCACAAGCTCCAGCTCTGGGTGAAGGGGCAGCGTGAGCCGGTACATATTGGCGACGTATCCGCAACCAATCATAGCCAGCCGCATCAACCCGTTCTCCTTCGCGTTGCTTCATGATGACTTGGACGCCGCTGTGCGGTGTGGGACGCGCCTTCGTTCACTTGTACTCGATGAGCTCGCTTTGGCGGTTCCGCAGGCGGTTCAAGAAAAACTGTGCGATGCCCAATGTCTCCGAAATCTTGGCGAGCATGCAGAAGACCGCGTAGAGCCGCGCCTCCTTGGGCGCATCACCCCGCTTTCGTCGGCCCACCTGTATGCGCCAACCCTGCGCAACAGCTGCGCCGCCCAAGCCAACCGCGCCCAGCCAGGCAAGGGGGGCCAGAAACCCGTAGGCCGCGCAGCCGATAAACATAAGGGGGACGAGACCGCCCCAGGCGACGGAACTGCCAACTTCCTTGGCCTTATACCGCTCCGGGGGATCCCCGTGGCGCATCCACCCCTCCGCCGCCGCGTGCCCGTTCCGCACACAGCGCGTCCACCACTGGCGGAAGCTTTGCATGGCCGCGTCATGCACGGCCATGGTCTCCGGCAGACGATGCAATCGCCACTCCGCCTTCCGTAGCCGGATACACAGGTCCGGCTCCTCGCCGGCGATCAGGCCTTCATCCAGGCCGTTCAAGGCCTCGAAAGCGGCCGCGCGCGCCATGAATATGCCGCCCGTCGTCCGGGTGTCTCCCGGGGGCAACCGCCACTCAAGGGCGCACAGCTTATTGTAGATGGACGCGTCCGGATGCCGTTCTTCGAGCATGCCGCATACGAGCGCCACGTCATCATGAGCCTGGAGGAACGCGAATCCGGCCAACAGCCACCGAGGATCGACTTCGCAGTCGCCATCCACGAATTGGACGAAGGCGGTCCCGGGCGCCAATTCGCGGAGCCGCGCGAAACCGGCGTTGCGGGCGCGGGCGGCCGTGAAGGGACGGGACGGGTCGAGCTCCACCACTTCGGCCCCGAGCGCGCGCGCGGCGCGCTGACTTCCGTCGGCCGAACCGCTATCTACGTAGACGACGGTTTCCGCCGCGTCGAGAACCGACTCCAGCGAACGAACGAGGCGTTCTCCTTCATTCCGGCCGATGACAACAACACCCAGCCCGTCCATGCGCTACAACGTTCTCCCGTGGATAACAAAAGCCTCCTAGGCCGGGTATCGGACGTTTTCGCACCGGCTTCACCCGCACAGGGTGAGCCGGTCAGCGGCAAGGCGTGTGGGCGGCTCCGGCGAGGCGTTGCCGCAAAGCCGGCGCTCTGGTTGAACGGATTGTAACCCCGAGCCGGGAATGCGTCAAGGCGGGCAGGCAGGACAGACTCACAAAACCGGCGCTTCAAGCGGCGGGCTTATGGAATGACGGGATTGCCTTGTTCGGCGTCTTCTTCCTTGTCGGGGAGCTTCGTCCGGGGCTTAGGCGCATCGCCGCTCCCCTCGCCGGCCGATTCTTGGCTCACGCCGGGGGCGTTGCCCGCGTCCGCGGCAGGCTCTCCGCCGGAAGCCCCTTCCTCTGTCGCCGCCACGTCATCATCCCCGCCATCGTCAGGACTCCGCGTGGGCACGTCCTGCTTGACGGTCCGCCGCGTATGCGTCGAGGTCTTCGAAGCGGGCTTTTCCCCATCTCCGCTGGTGAGCTGCTTGGGCTTGTTCTTCGCCTTGTCCGACTCGGACTTGTTCAGCGAATCGATGTAGTCCTCGGCGCTGTACTTGTTGAGGTCCTTCAGCTCCTTCCGGACGGGCCGCAGCTCTTTATTGAGATCTCGCTGCACTTCGTCCACATACCCACGCACATCCCGCACGGTGCGAATAACAATCTTCGCAAAATCCGGAAACTTCTCGGGACCGATTATGATCAACGCGAGGCCCGCGATGATAATCAGTTCTGTCAGCCCAAGGCCAAACATCGATAGCCCTTTCTACCGGCCCAGACTAGGCCTGCGATTCACCGCCTTCTTCCTCGCCGTGCTTCCTAACAACGAGGTAGGAGCACCAAATGCTGACCTCATAGAGTATCACAAGGGGAAGCATCATGATGAACATCGAGAAGGGTTCTGGCGGCGTAAGGAACGCGGAAAGGACCGCCATAATGACAATGGCGACCTTTCGGTATTGCTTCAGCGTCCGGGGCTCCAGGATGCCCATGTACACGAGCACGAGCACAGCCATCGGAAATTGGAAGGCCAAAGCGAAGCCAATGAGCCCCTTTAGAATAAGCGAAATGGTCTCGTTGAGGCGCAGTTGGATCTCCACCCAGTCCGGCGCCCAAGCCATCAAGTAGGGCAGCACCAAGGGAAAGATGATGAGGTAGCCCACGGCGACGCCGGCGATGCCGAGGACGCTGGAGCCACCCAGCAAGACCCGCACGGCCTTCCGCTCGGTGGGGTGCAAGCCGGGGAATACGAAGGCGCACAGTTGGTACATCAGAATGGGAAGCGTCAGGATGACGGCGCCATAGGCCGAAACCTTGAGCCGCACGAGGAACGGCTCCAAGGGATTAAGCACCGTCCAGTCCGCGGTCCGGGCTTCCCCTTGTCCTTCTGGTTCAGCCACGGCTCCAACGTCTTCCTCCCCCGTTTGCGCGCCGTTCTCGGTGATCGTGATGGACCCGTGGTCTTGTATGATCAGGAGTGGGCCGGCGATGAGACCGAGAAGGGCTTCGGAGAAGACATAGCACACGATAAAGCAAATAAAAATGGCCCAAGCGGACACTATCAATCGTTTGCGAAGTTCACCGAGATGCTCGGTAAACGTCATCCGCAGCTCTTCGGCTCTTGAGGTTTCTTCCATGCTGGACAAGCGTGCTAGCCCTCTCTCGGCGTTGTGCCGCGCGCCATCCCCCGGCGCGCGAATGGGCGGCGGGCGAAAACCTGTCGCGGCCGCCGCCGGCGTCTCTACAGCATCCTCTATCCTACCGAGCCAAGGGGGGAGAGCGCAAGCAGGAGGACGGTCTTGTGGCGGGGCGGCGGAGTTACATCACAACAGCGGTTTCTTCGGTCCGCCAGGGCCGTCGCGGCCATGGGACGGCGCCTTGGGGACGTCTTCGCTTCGCCCGCCAGCGTCGTCGCCGTCCCGCGAAGCGGCGTCGCCCGCGCCAACCCATTCCTTCAACGCCTTACCCGGCCTGAACGACACGACGCGTTTCGAACCAATGACCACTTCCTCGCCCGTTTTGGGGTTCCGGCCCACCCGGGGATCGCGGGTCCGGACCTCGAAGACGCCGAAATTGCGGATCTCCAATCGTTGCCCTTCGGCCAATGACTCGATCACGGACTCCAACATGGCCGTCACCACCACGGACACCTCGTTCTGGGTATAACCAAGGCGCTCCGCCACTTGTAAGATGAGTTCGCGCTTCGTCAACCCGGCTTCCTTGTCCCACGGCGAGCCCGTATGGCCGCGATAACCCTACCGGCCGCGCAAGGATGTCCGCACAGCCGTTAGCATCAGACGCTCCGCGTGTTGGTGGTTTTTCTAGAAGAGATCTTGAATCGCGTTGAGATACAGGTCCCGGACGGGAGGTACGAATGCGACAACCGCCACGATTATAAGAAGCACTACGACGATCATAACGTTTCGCTTCATGGTGGGACTCATGCCGCCGCCGCTACTGACGCCGCCCGCGGGCATATCGACGCCGGGCACTCCGATGAAGACCTTCTCGCCCCGTTCGGCGCGGGCCTTCTTGTCTTCGAGGCCGCCGAGAGTCTCATTGACAGCGATAAAGGCCCGGTGCCATTCGTTCTGGAGTTTTTTCACCGATACGTCGGACTGGGAATAGATGGATTCGAGGTTGGTGGCGCCGGAAACAATGTTCATCGTGTTGCCGTCGAGGGCGTAGTCCGCGCCCAAGCTGTCCCGGAGCGCCTTGTGCTCCCGGGCGAGCTTGCTCTTGATTTTGAGAAACTCGTTCTCGAGTTCGGCCTTGTTGACCCCGGGCTTCGGGTAAGTGCTGAGGATTTGATTAAAGCGCAACCAATCTTCCATGAACTGGCGGGTCATCGCGCAGTTCTTTTCAAGTTGGTCGATAATCTTCTGTTGCTTCTTGCTTCGGCCCATGCTATTTACCCTTCCTCAGTGTAATGTGGCCCCTAGGGTCGGCCTCACTCTAGCACACGCTCCCCCCGTTGTCAAACCTCGCGCGCGCTCATAAATGCTTTGTTTTCAAGCACTTATGCATCCCAGACGGGGCCGCCCCATCCCATTAGACTTCCAGGAAATTCCGGACAATCTGCTTCCCATGCTCGGTGAGTATGCTCTCCGGATGGAACTGAACCCCCCAGACCGGAAGCTCCTTGTGTTTGACCGCCATT
>SLHB01000484.1 GCA_007136375.1 Candidatus Hydrogenedentota bacterium | reverse complement strand
TGAAAAAGGGTACGGGTTTATCGTGCCGGACGATGGCGGCAAGGATCTTTTTGTCCACCACTCGAATATCGAGGCGACGGGGTTCCGCTCGTTGCAGGAAGGGCAGAAGGTGAACTTCGAGCCCGCGGAGGGAAAGAAGGGACCGGAGGCCACGGCGGTCAAGCCCGCTTGACCATCGGCCGTTGGCCTGCCCCCGCGTTTTTGGCGCGTGGGGCGGCCGGACGCACATGAACAGACTAACGCAAGGGCCCGCCGCGACGTTTCGCGGGGGCCCTTGCAGTTTTCCTGGACGTTGGGGGCGCGTGGGTGGCCGGCAAAGAAAGGCGTTGTCCGCAAGCGCCGGATAGCAACGCTCCGCTGAGCCGTTTACGGCGTTTGGAAGGCCGCCAAGGCAGCCCGGGCCGCGTCGCGATGGTCCGCGCTATCGGATTCCAGCGCCGGACGAAGGGCGGCCGCCACGTCGGCCCGGCGGGATTGGAGGAGCCGGAAGCTCGTTAGCGCGTGACGCCGTATGAGGGGATCGTCCGCCGCGGCGCAGCAAACAAGAGCGTGCGCCACGGGGCCGATGTGCGGGACCCGCGCGAAGGGCGCCCGGGCAAGACGCTCCAACGCCGAAACAAGATCCCACTGAACAAAGAGGACGCCACTGGCCAACAGGTCCGCTGTCCATGCCGCGAGGCGTTCCTCCGTCCCCGGGCGGGCCAGATGGCGCAACGCGGCGGATTGCGTCGCGGGCGTCCCGCGCCGAAGCGCCCGTTCCAAGGCTTCAGTTGCATGCTCGGGCGTGGGGTCCAGTTTGCCGAGGGCGATGACGGCCGCTTCCGCGACGGCTTCGCTGGGGTCGTCAATGGCGGCGGCGAGAGCCTGCATCGCGGCATCCGTTGCGGCGGTCTGTTCGCCCAGGATTCCCGCGGCCAGCCGCCGGGTGTCTTCGTCGTCATCGCCCAGGCCCCGCTCCGCCGCGGCGCGCGCGGCGGCGCTGTCTGGGCCGTGAGCCTCCAAGGCGCGGAGGAGAACCAGGCGGACGAGGCCTGGCCCTGCACCCATCAAGGCGTTCACCCGCTCTACCGTAAGCACGCGGGAGGCGTCCGCCGCCATAACCGCGCCGGCCACCGTGATCGCGGCGGCGCGGACCGTGGCCGCCGGATCGCCCAGGGCGCCGGTGAGGCGCTCTTCCAGGGCGTCCCCGGGGATGTTCGCCGTCCGCAAGGCGAGAACGCCCCATTCACGGACCAAGGGATCGCCGTGGCCCAGGGCCAACCCGAGCGCCCGGAGGCAACGCTCGGGCCCCGCGTCGGCCAAAACCTCCGGGAGTTGCGCGGCCGCCGCTGGCGCGTTGGCGTCTGGGCCGCGCAACGCCGCGAGGATCCCGTCCAACCGGTCCCGGCCTCGCGGTGGGGCAGGCGTTCCGTCATCGCCGCCGGGGGGCTTCGGATCTCCGGTTAAGGCGCGGAGCAGGCTGCCGGGCTTCATGAACGGCCCCCCATCATCGGATGTCGTACTCCTTCAGTTTCCGGTACAGCGTGCGCAGCCCGATCCCCAAGGTTTTCGCGCATACTTCCTTGTTATAACCCGACACCTTCATGGTTTCTTCGATGACGATCCGCTCCACCTCTTTCATGCTGACGCCCGTGGGAATGCGGATCTCGCTGACCTCCGGCGCCGCGGTTTGCCGCAGGTATCCCGGCACATCGTGAACGTCCAGGGTCTTGCCGGGCCGGGCCATGATGACCATGCCTTCCACAATGTTCTTGAGCTCCCGGATGTTGCCCGGCCAATCATAGCGCATGAGGAGGTCCATGGCGTTTCGGGTGATCCCGCTCACCTGCTTATGATGCGTCTCCCGGGCCCGCTTGATGAAGTGATCCGCCAAGACCGGAATGTCTTCCCGGCGGTGGCGCAGAGCGGGCATGTCGATGCTCACCACCCGGAGCCGGTAGTACAGGTCTTCGCGGAAGGCGCCCGTCTCGATCATCTGCTCCAGCGGCCGGTTCGTCGCGGCGATGAGGCGGACATCCACCGACATCGTGCGGGAATCGCCAAGACGCTCAAACTGTTGATGCTCCAAAACGCGCAGCAGCTTCGCCTGGAGGGGGGCAGTAAGCTCGCCGATCTCATCCAGGAACAGCGTGCCCCGGTCGGCCAGCTCGAAACGGCCCTTGCGCCCGCTCACCGCTCCCGTGAACGCGCCCGCCACGTGGCCGAAGAGTTCGCTTTCCACGAGGGCTTCGGGGATGCTCGCGCAGTTGAGCTTGACGAAGGGTCCGTCGCGCCGGGGGCTGTTGTTGTGGATGGCTTGGGCGGCCAGGTCCTTGCCCGTGCCCGTTTCGCCGCGGATGAGCACGCTGGCCCGGGTCGGCGCGATCTGGCGGACGTCGTTGTAGATCTTGACCATCTGACGGGACTGGCCCACGAGGCTGCCGAGGCCGTATTGCTCGTCGAGGCGGCGCTTCAGTTCGTGTTGCTCAAGAACGAGCTTCTGGCGGCCAATGGCCTGCTGGATCACCGCCTCGAGCTTGCCCATGTTCAGAGGCTTCGTCTGGAAATCGTAGGCGCCCTGACGCATCGCCTCCGTGGCCAGGGCGATGTCCGCTTCTTCCGTGATGAGGACGACGCAGATCTCGGGATTGCGGTCCTTGGCCACGGCCATGAGGCGCATGCCGTCGATCCGGTGGCTGTTCAGCTCCGTGATGAGGGCGTCGAAAGGACGGCTGTCCAGCAGATTGTAGGCCTTTTCGCCGTCGTCGACCCATTCGGCCTCATAGTCCCGCGCCTCAAGGTAGCCGACGATGCCGCGGGCGATGGACGCGTCACGGTCGACGATCAGCACTGCCGCCGACGATTCGTCCGGCATAGGTTCTCCTCTTATTCTTGGTTTGCGCTTCCGGGGCGTCGAAACAACGCGGCCGGCCTTTCCGGAATCTGGAACACGGCCGTGGCAGAATGGCCCCGCTATCTGGCCTAGTTACCCGCGATTAGGGCGCATGCTTGAACGCGCCCGGGGATTCCGCTAACGTGAACACGGGCCGCAACCGCGCAGGAGATTAACCCTCATGGACGAGGTGGAGCCGCCCATCCGCGGCCGGGGCGCCGCGGCGAACCCCGCCAACCGGTTCGAGCACCGGGCCTGTGAATACTGGCCGGACGAATACGGCGCCGCGGAGCCCCGTCCCGAGACCCAATTTCTTCCCGACCGGTCCCGGAGCATCATCAGCTACAACGACAGCCCCGATGTGCCGTTCCGGGCGAGCATTAACCCCTACCGCGGCTGCGAACACGGTTGCATCTACTGCTATGCCCGGCCAACCCACGAGTATCTGGGGTACTCCGCGGGCCTCGACTTCGAGACCCGCATCCTCGTGAAGGAAGACGCGCCCGCCTTGCTGCGGGAAGCCCTCGCGGCGCCCAAGTGGGAGCCCCAAATGCTCGCGGTCAGCGGGGTCACGGACCCCTACCAACCGGTGGAAAAACGCTTCGAACTCACGCGGAAATGCCTGGAAGTGCTCGCGGAATACCGGAATCCCGTGGGTATTGTAACGAAAAACCGCCTTGTGACGCGGGACGCGGATATTCTCGGCGAGCTGGCCTCGCGCCGCGCCGCCGCCGTGTACGTCTCCGTCACCACGCTGGACCGGGATCTCGCCCGAAAACTAGAGCCACGAACCTCCTTGCCGGAGCAGCGCCTGGAGGCCATCGCCGCGTTGCGCGCCGCGGGCGTCCCCACCGGTGTCTTGACCGCGCCCGTGATACCAGGCTTGACTGACCATGAAATTCCCGCCATTGTGGCGCGCGCGGGGGAGGCGGGCGCTGGCTTCGCGGGTTACGTAATGCTGCGGCTCCCCCACGGCGTCAAGGATCTCTTCGGGGGATGGCTCCGCCAACACTTCCCGGATCGGGCCGAAAAAGTCCTAAACCGGGTGCGCGAGATGCGGGGAGGCGATCTCAACACGAGCCGTTTCGGCGCCCGCATGCGGGGGGAAGGCCCTCACGCCGCCCAAACCCGGGCCCTGTTCCGCGCCGCGCGCCGGCGCGCGGGAATCGGAGAGTGGGGCCCAGCGTTGTCAACGGCGAGCTTCCGTCGGTTGCCCGCCAACGGCCAGGGACTCCTATTTGAGTAGATTTTTTGACACAATTGCGACTTGTTTGTGTGAATGATATAGAATAGTCTCATATTTTGACTAAGTTCCGGCGTAACGCGGCGAGATTGAAGGGGGTACAGGGGAGGGGGGAGCGCCGCCAAGCGTCACGATTCGCTAGATTCGGGGGAATCGTGCAGGCAGGGAAGGAGAATAATGGATCGGATACCGCATGATGGCGCGTCATAGCATACTTATAGTGGACGATGAAGATAGCGTCCGTAGGGCCCTGCGGAAATGGTTCGAGGCCAGCGGCTTCGATGTGGACGAGGCCGCCGACGGGCTGACCGCCGTCGAAAAGTGCCGCGACGGCCAGTACGATATTGTGACCATGGACTATGAGATGCCCCGGATGAACGGACTTGACGCTCTTCACGCCATCAAGAAGGAGCGGCCGGATCTTCCGATTATTGTCTTGACGGGCTACTCCGACGTGGGATTGGAGGACGACGGCGGCGTCGATCTGGTCCTGTACAAACCTGTTGGGATGCGCGTGCTCGAAGACCATGT
>SLHB01000066.1 GCA_007136375.1 Candidatus Hydrogenedentota bacterium | reverse complement strand
GGCAACCCAGCACGTTGAGAAGCGTTGACTTGCCACAGCCCGAGGGCCCCATGATGGTGATGTAGTCCCCCGCGCCGAATCGAATGGAAATTCCGCGAAGGGCCTCCACCAAGACCGGCCCCATTTGATACGTCTTCCAGACCTCTTCGAGCCGGGCTACTGCTTCTGTCGTGACGCTCATGCTAGGTTGGGCACTCCTTGTTGCCTCATTGTTGCTTGCTTTCGCGCCTCGGCGCTCACCGGCGTTCGGCGCACCCTATGTACGCCGAACGCCAGCAAGAACGCCTCAAAGGCTTAATGTTCGCCACTTACACCGTGGACGGACCAGGGATGTCTTGCTCGCCCATGGGGACTTCATCACCAGGCGCGAGGTCATCCGCGTCGTCTTCACGATCTCGATCCTCCCGGGGCGGGCGCAACAGCACATGCTCGCCTTCGGCCAAGCCCGAGCGGATTTCGATGAAGCTCTGGTTGTGCGTGCCCACCTCGACGGGCCGAACCTCTACCTGACCGCCGTCCACCACGTAAACGTAGCGGTGCCGTCCTTGGGTAACTACAGACTGCACGGGCACATGCACGGCGTCCTCGATCCGGTCGACGAGAATCTCGACCTCGGCGGTCACGCCGGGCTTAAGCCAGTCGTGCTGGCCTTCGATGCTCACCGTCGTGGGGAACACGCGGAGATCCGGGTTCAGCCACCGGTGGCCCGAATCAGGAACCAACGCCACCCGCGTAACCTCGCCCTGCAACACCTGTTCGGGGAAGGAGTCCGCGCGAATCCGGGCGGGCAACTCCGTGCTCAACCGGTTGACCATCGATTCGTGCACCTGAACCTCGACCGCCATTTGGGTCATGTCGGGAATGGTGAGGATCTCCTGACGCTCGCGCACTTCCGTGCCTTCTTCAATGATGTCGTCATTGCCCCGGCCACTAGGCGCTGCGTAGACCACAATGCCCGGACGCTCAGCCCGGATGATGCAATTCTCAAGTTGCTCCCGGTACTCTTCGAGCCGCCGCGCCTCAAGGTCATACGTCGACTGGCGCGACCGCAGACGGGCCTCGGCTTGCGCAATACGCGCGGAGGCCTGGCGCTGTGTCCGCTCCAATCCCCGTTGACGTTGTTCGTAATCGGAGATCAGGTCTTCCAATTCTTTCGGAAACTCATACAGACGATAGAGTTCCCGCGCCGTGTCCCGGGCTTGCAGATCGATTTCCCGGCGCTGCACCGACAAGCGATCTTGCTCTTCCTCATTGGCCGTCACGAAGCCCTGCTCCGCCAACTCCATCGTCCAAGTGTGACGATCCTCGGCCTGCGCCAACTCTTCCTGCGCAAGGGTGATGTCCGATTCCAGATCGCGGATGCGTTGCTGCGCTTCGCCGCCGAGGCGAGGATCTTCCAACAAGGAAAGATAGTCGATATCAAGCTCAACCTCTGGGATGTCCTCCGCGTCGAGCTCCTCTAGCTCCACTTCGGACGGGTCGAATTCCGTCGAAGCGTACAACCGGCGGTCTCCCGACGCATAGTCCGCGCCGCCGTTACGGGCGTCGACCATCTCGACAATCTCAGCGCCAAGCTCATCGCCCAGGAACTGCTGCAGATCCATCCGCGCGAACATCAGCGCCAGCTCGGCGTCATGGATGTCGCTCTCATTCTCGCTCAACTGGATCTCGTACCCCTCCTGCGCCTCGGTCAGCGACGAAAGGGCGTTCTGATACGTGATTTCCTGTTGGGTCAAATCTTCTTCAAGCTCCGACGAGTCCAGCTCCACCAAGATCAACCCATTGTCAATGTCTTCCTGGGTAACTTGGTAGCCTTCCTCGACGATACTCAGGATCGTGGTCCGGCCCTGCACTTCGGAGCGGATTTCCTGGGCTTCTTCCGCCCGGACCTCGCCGCCTTCAATAACCGTCACCTCAAGCGCGCCTTGCCGTGCGGCGAAGGTGGGTCCGGCGCCGTCGCCGCCGCCGGGTCCGCGGAAGACCAGAACGAGCAGCAGGATCGCCGCGACGGATATTCCGCCCTTCCAGATCCAGCCGTTGCCTCGCTTCTTTCCGCCGTTTCCGTTGTCAGATGGAGTACTCATCCGTCGCGTCCTCCCAACGGGGAGCGGCGCGCCGCCGCAAGACCTCGCCAGAGGTCCCCGTTTTCACCACTACTGTACTGCGATTTTCCGCCGGCCCGCACGCCGGACGCGGCAATGTCTACGATGGATTCCTACTTCGGCGCGTCGCGGTCGTCTCGCGCGCGCCGCGCCGCGTGAAACACTCCTACCACTCGGCCGCCGAAGCGAAGGCGTCGCTCAGATTCTGCCCACCGCCATTTTCGTCTCGGCCGCCATTGTCGTCCATCATGGCGCCATCCGGGCGGGGCGGACGTTCAAGCACCACTTCGCCTTCCGCTAGGCCGGAGCGGATCTCGATATAGCGATCATTGTACCGGCCGATCTCCACGAGGCGCAGTTCTGTGCGCCCACGGTCCACAACATAGACATATCGTTCGTTGTTGTGTGTCACGATGGACGGAAGGGGAACGTGGACCACGTTATCCAAGCGATCCACCAGTATTTCGACCTGCGCCGTCATACCCGGACGGAGCCATTCATGCTGGCCCTCGACGCTCACCATCGTCGGGAAGATGCGCAAATCGGGGTTCCGCCGCCAGTTCCCGGAATCGGGAACAAGCGCGACGCGGGAGACCTCTCCGAGCAGCGTTTCCTCGGGGAAGGAATCGGCGACAATCCGGGCCGGCAATCCTTGACGGACGCGGTTGACCAGGGATTCGTGAATCTGTACTTCCACGGCCATTTCACGCATATCGGGGATGCTAAGGATCTCTTGCCGTTCCCGAACCTCCGCGCCCTCTTCAATGATGTCGCTGCTGTCCGTGCCGTACACCACGATTCCCGGCCGCTCGGCGCGGATCACGGAGCTCGCGATCTGCTGCTCATAGTCCGTCAGGCGACGCGCTTCCAACTCGTAGGTCGATTGCGCCGAGCGCAGGGTGGCTTCGGCCTGAGCCGTGCGGGCGGCGGCTTGCCGCTTCGTGCGATCAAGCCGCCGTTCGTATTGCTCATAGTCGGAGATCAAGCGGGCCAGTTCCCGGGGAAACTCAAAAGAGGTGTACAGTTCCCGGGACGTTTCCGCGGCTTGAAGCTGGATTGCCCGCCGTTGCACCGTCAAGCGATCTTGCTCCACGTCATTGGGCGTGACGAACCCACGCTCCGCAAGCTCCTCGGTCCACCCGTAACGCTCCTCCGCCTGGGCCAATTCCTCCCGGGCCAAAGTGATGTTCGAGGTCAAGTTCCGGAGACGTTGCTGCGACTCGCCGCCCAGCCGGTCATCGTCAAGGTAGGCGCGGTAATCGAAGTCCAACTCCACTTCGGGGATGTCATCCACGTCCAGCTCTTCGATGGGCACTTCGGTGGGATCGAAGTCGGCGGAAGCGTACTGCAAGCCGGCGGGTTGCGCCGAAGCGTACTCTTCCTCAACAGGCGCCATTCGGTCTTCGATCTTGGCCAGGACGTCATACCCCACGGCGTCGCCCAAGAACTGTGTGAGATTCAGTTCCGCGAACCGGAGCGACAGCTCCGCGTCGTGAATGTTGCTCTCGTTGTTGCTCAGTTGAATCTCGTAGTTCTCCCGGGCTTCCGTAAGCGACGAGTACGCGTTTTGATAAGTGATCTCCTGGCGCGTCAACCGGTCTTCGAGATCGGACGAGTCCAACTCCACCAGGATCATCCCATTCTCTACGTCTTCCTCGGTAACGCGGTAGCCTTCTTCGACGATGCTAAGGATCGTGGTGCGTCCTTGCATCTCCGAGCGGATCTCCTGGGCGCGCAACGCCTCGACATTGCCATTCTCCGACAACGTAATTTCAAGGGGTCCTTGCCGGGCGACAAACGTCGGGCCTTCGACCTCTCCGCTTCCCGGCGGCAGGAACACGAGCGCCAGCAGCAGCGCCGCGGAAACGCCCGCGCCGCCCGTCCATAGCCAGCGGTTCATGGGCCTTTTCGAATTCGAGCCATTCTCCGGGGAACTTGTCATTGCGCCACATCCTCCTTACTGGCGGGCGCCGCCGCCGATACTCCCACGGCGCCGCCGGGGATACATTTTCTTCTTTTCGCGCCGTTACCCGAGGCAAGCGCCCCTGGTAACGCTGGTGTGTCCATGGATTCAGCCGCCCCTTACAGGGGGGCCGGCCGACTGGCGCGGCGTACGTAACGGGACGCTGTTTATGAAACCCCATTCGGGGCGCGCGCGTTCCACGCCGCCTTGGCCGGGTGTAAGGTTGTCGCTCTTTTTAAGCGCTGGGAGCGCCGCGTCCCATGCCCGTTCCGCCTCCGGGACCACCGTCGCGCATGCGGTCCCCCATGCCGGCGGGCCGCCCCGGCCCCGGCCCCTCGCCGTCCATGCCCGGGGGCGGTCCATCCCATTGCTGGCGGTCATCCACCCCTGGGATCATGTCTTCGTCCATGCCGACGGGGCCTTCTTCTCGGGCGCCGTTGTCCTCGTCCTCCGCGGTGGCGCGGTCCGGACGCGGCGGCCTGACCAGCACGTGTTCGCCCGCGGCCAGGCCAGCATCAATCGTAATGAAGCGATCGTTGTAAGGGCCTGTCTCGACGGGCCGCGCCTCGACCCGGCCCCGATC
>SLHB01000042.1 GCA_007136375.1 Candidatus Hydrogenedentota bacterium | reverse complement strand
CAGGAATGACCACAGTACTGGTGACGGGGGCGGCGGGGTTTATAGGGTCCCACTTGACGGAGGCGCTCCTCGCTCGGGGCGACCGCGTCGTAGGCGTCGATAGCTTCAATGACTACTATGATCCCGCCATCAAGCGGGGCAACCTTGAGACCGCGCTGCAGAATCCCGCCTTCACATTGCACGAGGCGGACATCTGCGACGGGGCGAAGGTACTGGGGATTATGGAGGCGGAGCGGCCCGGCGTGGTCGTGCATCTTGCCGCGCGCGCGGGAGTGCGCCCCTCCCTGGAGGACCCGGTGCTGTACCATCAAGTGAACGGCATTGGCTCGCAACATGTCCTCGACGCGTGCCGCGCCTTTCCCCCGTCACACATTGTGTTCGCGTCGACCTCCTCGGTCTATGGAGGGCTCAAGGAGGTTCCCTTCCATGAGGAAATGGATATCCGCCGGCCCATCAGCCCCTATGCGGCCACCAAGCGCGGCAACGAACTGATGTGCCACGTTTACCATCATATTTACGGTATGAAAATCACCCTCCTCCGCTTCTTCACCGTGTATGGTCCCCGGCAGCGTCCGGACATGGCCATCCACAAGTTCGTCGACCTTATCGCCCGCGGCAAGCCCATTCCCATGTTTGGCGACGGCGGGACGCGGCGGGACTACACGTATATCGACGACATCATTCACGGCGTGGTCCAGGCCATCAACAGGCCCTTCGATTACGAGATCTTCAACCTGGGCGAGCAGACCACGACGAGCCTCCGGGAACTCATTGCGATGATCGGCGAGGCTATGGGGGTCGAGCCCGCCATCGACCAACACGGCATGCAGCCTGGCGACGTGGAGATCACGTACGCCGACATCTCGAAAGCGCGCCGGATGCTGGATTACAGCCCCCAGTTTCCCGTGGCCGAAGGCATCAAGCGTTTCGTCGATTGGTACCGGAGCAGCGCCGCCGCGCCATCCGGCTGAGCCCGTCCGTCGAGAGTGGCGGCGGCGTGCTGAATGGGGGCCTGGGCCTCAATGACATGGCCCGCGTCCCGGCAACCCCGCGCCACGAAGATGCTCAGCGCGGCGGCCAGGGCTATGGCGAGGGCGACGCGTCTGCGCCGGCTCATCGGACCTCGCCTTCGGGAGCGCCGCCGCCTCATGGCGCCGCGCCTTCCCGCGGCCGGGACACAATGAGCGCCGATGGCGAGTCAGCGCCCATGTGTACGGTGTTTTCGGCCGGCTCCATGCCATTCTCGCCAGGAAAATCAGCGCCCGTGTTCGGGTTCACCTCAAAGCGTGGGTAATTGCTGCTGGATACGTGCACCGCGATCCGATGGCCTTCGTCAAAGATATAGCTGATGGACCAAAGGTCGATGAGCACTTCCGCGGTTTCGCCAGGCGTCAGGAGGGAGGGTTCTTCGCAATGGTCCCTGAATTTGGCCCGCTGGATGCTGTCGAGGAGCAGCATCTCCCGTCCGTCGGGATAGACATCGATAAGTTTCGCGGTGAAGTCCGTGTCCGGCCGGTCCGACGACACGAAGAGGCGGACCGCCACCGGCCCCGTAACTTCCATGGGCGCGTCCAAGGGCGGCGTCTCGAAGCGCAAGACATCGCCGCGCCGGCTCACTTCCCGCTGGTCCTTGGGGCCCGAGGGAATCGTCAGGTTGGCGCCGCCGTGGACCGGGACGGGGTTTTCTGGGTCAAAGGTGTAGGTCAATGCGCCGTTTTCCGCCGCGTCAACGCTGCTCCATAGGCCGCCGTCCGCCCCGAGGTAATAGGCCTCGTCCACGAGGGGGAAAGGAGGCCAGCTTTCCGCCTCCCGCCATGCGTTCCCCGGCGCGCCGTCCCTGAGCGTGCTGCCCATGGTGTAATACCGGACCCGCGGCTCCGCGTCCATCCCTGCGTCCTCGCCCAGCAGATATTCCCGGAAGAACCGGTTTTCGAACGCGTCCAGGTCGAAGGCGCCGCCGGGAAACGCCAATTCGCCCGTGGGCGCTCCGAACCCGTGGGCCCAGGGCCCCATGATCAGGAACTGTTGTCCCCGGGCGCCTTCGCCGCCTTCGTGCTGCCGCGCGCGGAACACGTCGAGGGTTCCCTGGGAGAACAGGTCGAACCAGCCGCCCAGGTGAATGCCCGCTGCTGTCACGTCTCCGGGCCGGTCGATGGTGTTGTACGCGTCCCAAAACGGACCGCAGGCGGTCTCGGCCTTCCATGTTTCCATCACGGGCAGATTGTTTTGCATGGCGAACCACGCCTCCACGGGCTCCTTGCGCCACACGCCGCCCTGATAGCTCAGGTGGCCGTGGAGGGCGGGAGGCGCCACGTGCATGGATTGAGCCGCCACCGGCGCGCCCGCCGCGGCCATGAGCAGTTGGGTGTAGCCGAGGGCGGAAGGGCCCCAACTGCCGACGGCGCCGTTGCACCACTCCTGGTCGAGCAACCACGCCACCGTGTCCACGCCGTCCTGGCGTTCGCCCCAGCCATCGTCGGCGAAGGCCCGGTCCTCGCCGCCGCTATCGCCGCGGCCCCGGGTGTCTTGGATGGCCACGCCAATCCCCATTGGGGCGAAACGGTTCGCCAAGGCTTCCCCCGCCGCGCGGCCGTAGACGGATCGCACAAGCAGAATGGGAACCGGCCCGTCCGTGCTCTCCGGAAGGTAGACGTCTGTCGCCAGCTCAACGCCGTCCCGCATGGCCACGGAGTGGTGTTCCAGGCTGTGCCCATTGTCCGCCGCCGCGAGGACCGTCGCCAATAGCGTGAGGGCGGTGAAGGCGGCGCCAGTGGGAAGGGCCGTGCCCTTGCCTGGCCGCCGAGTGAAGCAATCCATGGAATACGCCCTTTCCGGTATCGGCCGCAAAGCTTGCGTGTATGAGACTGGGAGCCGCGCCATAACAAATGCTATGCGCCCGGGACGGCGGAAATCAACGGCGGCGCCCAGCCAGAAGCCGTGCGTGTCCCTGTGATATCCTTGGACTGCGGCAGGAATGAACGGAGGGACCGATGCGCATGGTTGGATTGACGCTGATGGCGCTTGGCGTGGTCATCACCCTCGTTGGGGCGGTGTTATACTTCGGCGGAAACGTCAACTACTTCGGACTTGGCCGCCTCCCCGGGGACATCTCCATCGAGCGGGAGAATGTCCGCTTCTACTTCCCGATCTCCACTTCCATTCTCCTGAGCCTTGTCCTAACGGCGATCCTTTTGCTGATCTCCCGTTTGCGCTAGCCCATAAGATGGGTAGTGAGGCGGCCGTCTCGCCTCGCGAAGGGCCGTCTGCACCATCATGAACTCGCCCAAGTTCTCCATGGTGAGAAGTCCCATCAAGCGGCCATCGCGAACCACCGGCATCGTGTGGCATTCGCAACTCTGTAGCCGGACGAAGGCCGTGTCCAGCATCTCCGCCGGATCGGCCGTCTCGAAGACCTCGTCCATGGCGTCGGCTATCCGGCCCTCCTCCCCCAGCGATGACAGCGCCTTGAACAGTTGGTTGCGCATGAGGATCCCCACCACCTCGCCATTTTGGACCACGGGGAAGTCGTGCTGAAACCCGGCAATGACGTGGTCAACCGCGGTCTTGAGCTCATCGTCTGGATGGAGCGTTTCGAACTCGGTAATCATGGCGCCGCTCACCGGAATGCCGCCGAGGGCGGTCTTCATCTGCACCATGGAGCTTTCCTCCGCGGCGCCCATCCACACGAACAGCGCGATGAAGATCATGAAGGGGTTGAAGGCCAGCAGGCCGAGGAAGCCAAGGAGAAAGGCCATGCCCTGGCCGATGCTCGCGGCGATCTGCGTCGCCTGCACGTAGGGGAGCCTGCTTGCGAGCAGCGCCCGCAACACCCGTCCGCCATCCATGGGAAAGGCGGGGATCATATTAAAGACCGCGAGGAGGATATTCACCCAGAAGAGCTGACCGAGGATGGTCTTGTCCCCGAAGTCCTGCAAGGACAAGGACAACTCCGCCGGACCGAGGATCGGCAGTATGATGGCCGCCAAGCCCCCCGCCAGCGCCACGTTGACCGCCGGTCCCGCGATGGCCACCAGAAACTCCTGCCAGGGGTCCTCCGGCATCCGCTCCAAACGCGCCACGCCGCCGATGGGGAGGAGAATGATGTCCCGGGTGCGGATCCCAAACCGCCGGGCCGTCAGCGCGTGCCCGAGCTCATGAAGCACCACGATGACAAACAGGATGGCGACGAACATGATCCCGTGGAAGGTTTGGATCAGGGAGTGGTCCTGAAGAAAGTGAAACAGGCCCACCCACGCCACCAGAATCAAGAACGTCGCGTGAATGAACACGCCGATACCGGCCACCGTCCCTATTTGCCATGACCACTTCATAGCGTTCCGCAATTCCTCTGCATCGTCCGCGCCGCGCGAAGGCCTTCCGGCGCGCATCCCCTTCCCGGCCTCCATGACCCGGGGATCGCCAACGCGCCGTCTGGCGGCGCCAGGCGGAGCCCGATTGGCCGCGCGGTCCCAATACCGTCAAACCCAATTATAGGGCACATTGCCCGGGAATGCGACCTTCCAGCGACGGCAAGACGCCGACAGCGCGCGGGGCGACGGGACGTCGTTTTCGCGTGTTGTGGCGTCCTCGGGCTTTTGTCCTTCCGCATTGCTTTCCGCAAAGAAAACACGACCCCAGGAATTTTGATGCAAGGCAAT
>SLHB01000038.1 GCA_007136375.1 Candidatus Hydrogenedentota bacterium | reverse complement strand
TGGTCGGTGTGCTGTGGGCGTTATGGCACGTCGGCCTCTACCAAAATGGCGTGGGATACATGGTTTTCCTGGTGATTCTCATGATCGCCTACTCCATCGTCCTCTATCGGCTCCTGGAGGGGACGGCTTTCAACGTCTGGGTGGCCGCCCTCTTCCACCTGGGGATCAACCTGGCCAACCTGCCCTTCTATGGCATGATTCAGGAAACCCGCTTCATCGCCGTCAATGCGCTGGTGTGGGTCGTTGTAGCCGCCGTGCTGGTGGTCATGCGCCGCGATCTGTTCCTGCGCCGGAACGGCGGCGGCGTCATGCAAGCCGCCATCGAAGCCGTGGGCGACAATCCAGGCCTTGTCATCCGCAACAATGTGTATCACGAAGGGATCCAAGGCGGAATCCTCGCGCCGGAGGACGCCGCCGTGGAAGGCAACATCCAAGGCGCGGAGTAACAACCGTGCTCTCCGGCGCCCCTGGCCAACATGGAACGAAAACCCGGGGCGTACGCTCCCTTACGCTACATCTACTGAAGGAGGAATGCGATGCAACAGGGAATCGATTCGAGATCGGGGCGCTTGAAGGCCTTACAGCGCTTCCGCGCCGCGCGCTGGATCGGCGCCGCGGCGCTAATCGCCATCGGCGCCACCGCGGCGCATGCCCAAGGAAACGACCATGGGCACGGACACGGGCATGACCACGGGCACGGACACACTCATGGACATGGGACCGAGCCCCACACGCACATGCCCACGGACTATTCATACCAAGACGCGCCCAACGCGTACCCCGCGCCGGAACCGGCGGGCGATGGCAAGTATTGGTGGAAGGGCAATCTCCACACCCACTCTCTGTGGAGCGACGGCGATCATTTCCCCGAGGTGATCGTGGACTGGTACGTTCAACACGGATACCACTTCCTCGCCTTGTCCGACCACAACGTCTTGCTGCGAGGGGAGCGCTGGCTCAATCCCGAAACGAGCGGCTACGCCCAGCGCGGCGGCGGCATGGACGTGTACGAGCTCTACCGGGAGCGCTTCGGCGATCACTGGGTGGAAACCCGGGAGAACGAGGACGGCGAGTTCGAGGTCCGGCTAAAGCCCTTGAACGAATTTCGTCATCTTTTCGAGCGGGCCGGCCGCTTCATGCTCGTCGAAAGCGAAGAGATTACGGAGAGCGAGCACGTCGTCCATGTGAACGCCACGAACATCATGGAGCTTATCATGCCGGAGACGGGCGATACGGTGGAAGACACCATCCGCATTAACATCGACGCCGTCTATGAGCAAGGCGAGGCCTATGGCCAGCCCATGCTGCCCCACCTCAACCACCCCAACTTCCGCTGGGCCGTCCGCGCCGAAGACATGGTTCCCGTGGAGAACTTGCAGTTCTTCGAAGTCTACAACGGCCACCGCGGCGTGGCCAACTTTGGCGGCGACGGCTATGCGGACCTAGACACCATGTGGGACGTTGTGCTGACCCGCCGTCTGGCCGAAGAGGGCTTGGACATCGTCTATGGGTTGGCCACGGACGACGCCCACCATTACGAAGACTCGCAAAGCGACGTCGCCAGGCCCGGCCGCGGCTGGGTGATGGTTCGTTCCCGCTATCTCACGCCCGAGCATCTCATCGCCGCGTTGGAGGCGGGCGACTTCTACTCCACGACTGGCGTGAAGCTCAACCGGATTGACTTCGACGGCGAGCGCTACGCCGTGGGTGTGGACCCCGCCCCCGGCGCGACCTACACGATTCAGTTCATCGGCACGCGCGAGGGCTACGATCCCTCCCGTGAACCCATCGTGGACGAAGACGGCGAACCCATACACGCCACGATGCGCTACAGCGACGATGTGGGCGAGGTGCTCATGGAAGTAGAGGGCGACGAGGCGGTGTACGAGTTGGAAGGCGACGAGATCTACGTCCGCGTGAAAGTCATCTCATCGGAGCTCAAGGAAAACTATTTCGCCGAGGGCGAACGCAAGAAGGCCTGGGCCCAGCCCGTGCTGCCGCAGTAACTCCAGACATGGCCGCCACGGCCGGCCCGTTAACACGTGTACAAAAAGGCGCCGGGACGCCCATCCCGGCGCCTTTCTTTATGCCTTGGATCTTCGAACCTTCAGACGGTTTCTTAGATCCTATCCGCGGCGGAATCCAGCCGCTCCCAAACCCAGCAGACCGCCCGCAAGAAGCAACAGGCCGAAGCCGCCGGCGGCAGGCACGTTCTCGCCTACGACCAACGCCCGGGCTTCCGTGGTGAGTTCTTGCTCGTCATCGGCGACCCGCACCGAATACGCGCCGCTGTCTTGAGGAGACACGTCGGCTAGGACCAGCGTGCTATCCGTGGCGCCGCTGATTTCCGCGCCATCCTTGTACCATTGATAGCTCACGTCGCCCGCCGCGTTTTGCACCTCCGCCCGCAGCGTGACCGTGGAGCCCGCGGACACCATGGAAGGCCCGGCGACAAAGGCGGAGAGCACATCGAGGCCGTAAAACTCGATGCCGGCGATATCGGTGTGGTTGTCGGGCGGGCCTTCATAGAAGACGTATCGGAACCCCGCCGCGTGCTCGATCTCGATGGTAGTCCACTGACCCGTGGGGTGCTCCGTCGCGATGGTGTGCAACACCACTGCGTCGCTGAAGTCGGCCATGTTCGCGCCTTGGATGGTCGCGCCGACGCCCCGGCCCGCGAATCCGTCGCGAGGCGCATAGCGCACGCCAGTAATCTCTTTGCGCACGCTAGCGCCCAAATCAAGGCCGAGCCAGGCGGGATCGCCGGTGGGCGCGTCGAAGAACGTGCCGAAGTCGCCATCGAAAGCCGCTTCAATGAAGACGGCGGGGTTGTTGCCCCAACTGCCTTCGGTGCCGATAATCTGGTACCCGTGGGGCGAGTTCACACTCCAGGTCTGCGCATCCGCGTTATAGCTTGTCGTCACCTCCAGCCACTCGCCCCGGGACGGCTGGGCCAGGGCGCTCAGGGAGACGCTAAGGGCCAACCCTCCCGCCAGGGCCGCTGTCAGGGCGTTCGCCCGGAATCCATACGCTTTCGTTGTCCTCATCGTTCGGTTCCTTCCCCTCTCATGTTCCGTTACGGGTTGCACACACATTTTTCTGCCTAGCCAGGCGCCGCGGCCGCTTCCACCCGGGGAAGCGGCCACGGGCGCACGATTCTCTCAAACCGAGCCGATCAACCAAATCCCGCGAGGAAGGGCAGCAGGTTGTGCGCCTGGGTGCCCATCACATTGGGATAGTTCGACTCGGGCTGAAGCCACTGAATGGGGTACTCCGAGTTGTAGCGGATGAACCGGACATGGCCGTCCATGAAGAGCACGTTGCTACCACCGGGCGTGTGGTTGAAGTTTGTCATGCCCGGATCGCCCGAACCCCAGACCATCCCTTGGAATTCGGATTGACCGCCCGTGCTCCACGTGTCGAACATGACCGCGATGGTTGTTTGCGCCGCCGCGCCCGCGCCCGGATTGTTGATGTCCGTGATGAAGAAGCGCTCGATCCCTTCCCGCAGCCGGGGATAGGTCTCCGGCAACAGGGAGCCATCGTCATCGCGGTAGTACTGGTCCGTGTAAATCTCCACGTGGCCACCGACGCCGATAGGAATCCGGTTTGGATGCCGCCCAATGTTGAAGTCGGAAAAGCCGCGTTGATTGAAATACTCCACGCGGGGCCATTCCGGAGGACCGCCACAGGCCTGAATTGCAGCCGCGCCATCCACGCCTTGGTCGGCAAAACCTGTCCAGTGGGGGTACCACGCCCAATAGTTCAGGAAGTCCACCATCTGCGAAATCGTCTGTGTCGCATAGCCCACGTACAGATACGACACCGCGGTGGAAAGGAACGTCGCGTTGACCCGGCGACACACCGGGTCGTTTGCAATGTTTTGGCGCTGTTGATGCTCCGTGATGCGCCGGAAATGAGCCTGAAGGTCTTCGTCAAATCCTGTCATCTCAGTCATGAACGTCCGCGCATCAGACGGACAGACCTTGAGATTGACATCGGTCCAGTAATCCGGATAAAGCGCCTCGCCCGCGAAACCGGCGTTGCTGGACCACTGGATCATCACATTCTGGCCTCGCGGAAACATCTCGCCCCGGGTCTCGTTTGCGTACATCTTGAAGATGGTGCCGAACTGCCGGAGATTGTTGGCGCACGACGCTCGGCGCGCCGCTTCCCGCGCCCGGGCCAGGGCCGGCAAGAGTATTGCCGCGAGAATGCCGATGATGGCGATGACGACAAGCAACTCAATGAGGGTGAACCCTCGCCCTCCTCTACTGCGCTGCATGGCAAAACCCCCTAGAAAAGTCACGTCTTAAGCAAAGGTCAAGAAAAAGAAAGACTGCGGCAGGTTTCCCGGATGATGGCCTCCTTTCCCCTAAGCGGCTGTGCGCGCCGTTCATTTCCTACAACACAACTGGTACTTCTAGCCACTGAAACTATAAGCGATAAACGGCGAAAAGTCAACACAATTCTTTTCCTAAAGATAAAATAAGGTTTCCTTCATTCCCTTATAAATAAACTCTAAGTCGGCATTTATCTCGTTTTTATTATATAGGGCCGAGGAAAATCGTGGAACGGAAGCGGCGACGGGCGAATGAAGGCGCGCAAAGAAACCGGCCGGCCCGCGGAGGCGTAGTAGCGCCTCCACGAACCGGCCGTC
>SLHB01000045.1 GCA_007136375.1 Candidatus Hydrogenedentota bacterium | reverse complement strand
GCCTCATCACCTTGGCCGCTCTCCTGCTCTTGGGCTTGGAAGGCCTGCTGGCGGTCGTGGCGATGACACCCTTGCTCGCCGCGCTAGCGGCCGTTGGGGCGAGCGCGGCCTATGTCGCGAGCCGGTGGTATCGGGCCCATGGGCGCGCGGCCGTGGCGAGCGCGGTCCTGCTCACGTGCACGCCCTTTTTCGCGGGCTTGGAAGGCCAGATCCAGTCGGGGCCGAAGTTGCGGACGATCTCCACGGAGATCGTGATGGACGCCTCGAGGCAAGACATTTGGGACCAGATCGCGACCACCACGACCTTGCGGGAGCCCGACCATTGGTTCTTCCGTTGGGGCGCGGGCTATCCCATGCACATTGACGTGGAGGGGGAAGGCGTGGGCTCTTGGCGGCTCGATGAGTTCCCCACGGGCGTGTACGAGTTGGTAGTCACGGAATGGGACGAGCCCGAGCGCATGGCCTTTTCCGTCGCGGCCCAGCCCATTCCGCTGAACAACATCAACCCCTTCCACGGCGAGCTGCGGCAGCCGCGGCTGGAAGAGGGGGTGTATTCCAAGCGCGGTGAATTCCACCTTCGCGAGACGGACGACGGCGTGGTGGTCCGCGCCACGTCCTGGTACTACAACGCCATGGTTCCGAACTTTTACTGGGGCGGCATTGTGGACCGGATCATCCAGCAGATGCACCTGCTCATCTTGGAAGACATCGAGGAAGGGCTTGAGGAGCGGCGCGCCGCGGAAGCCTAAGCCAGACAATACACAATTTACGTCAGACGGTCCGCATCCGCCGGAGCTTCCCGGCGCGCGGGCCGTCTTGCTTTCTACGGGCCGTCCCGGAGCAATTGGGACAGCAGCTCCTCGACCTCCACGGTGGCGATGGAGGCGGCGGAGTCGGCCATGGCGTAGGGGATGTAGAGCCGGTCCTCGTGGATCATGCCGCCGCAGGAATACACCACGTTGGGCACGTAGCCTTCCCGCTCCTCGCTGAGGGGGGA
Source organism: Candidatus Hydrogenedentota bacterium (assembly GCA_007136375.1). GTDB lineage: Bacteria > Hydrogenedentota > Hydrogenedentia > Hydrogenedentales > SLHB01 > SLHB01. The sequence goes on along the minus strand of SLHB01000045.1, from coordinate 3,676 downwards.
GAGGAGGGGGTTGCGCAGCCGCCCCCGTATGCGCATGGGGTTGTCCTTGTCCAGGAGCATCGCGCCGATGGAATACTGGCGCACCGGACCCACGCCGTGGGTGAGGAGGAGCCAACCTTCCTCGGTCTCCAGGGGCGAACCGCAATTGCCCATGAGCCGGTACTCCCAGGGATGTTTCGGCGAGGCCAGGAGTTGGGCGGACTCCCAGAAGTGGATGAAGTCGGAGAACATGAGATAAATGTTCCGCCCGTCGATGCGCGAGCACATGGCGTAGTGGCCGTTGATCTTTCGGGGAAAGAGGGCCATCCCCTTGTTTTGCACGCAGGCGCCGTTGAGAGTGTGGATCTCGATCTTCCGGAAATCGGCGGTGGTTAGCAGCATGGAGAGCACGCGTTGGCCATTGTAGGCGGTGTAAGTGCCATAGTAGGTCTGCTCGCCGTCGTCGTCGGTAAACTGGACCAAGCGTAAGTCCTCGATGCCCCGGACCTCGTTCTCGCTCGTGGGAAAGATGATGAGATCGTTGATGTCGGCCCCGGGGTCGAGGTCCAGTTGGTAATTGGAGTGGGCGAGCCACCGCATGCTCTCATAGGCGCCGTTCGGTTGCGCCCGGCCGTTGCCTTCCCGCTGCGCGGCGTCGATGGCGTCCTCCAGTTGACGCAAGGTGAATTGGTCCGGCAGCCGCTCCAACACCTTGCCAGCCGCGGGCGCATCCGCCACCATCTCGCTCAATTTGCGCCAGAACAGGTGTTTGACGTAGTACTGGTCCGGCGACAGCCGCGCCCGCGAGGAGAAATTGCCGGGCCGGTCAAAGCTGACCCGGTGCGCGCCGTCGATCTTCCCGGTTTGGAAGACGACCGAAGAGAGATGCCCCTCGCCCGTGGCGCGGAAGCTCATCACAAAGCGGACCCCGCCGTCCTCGCCGGCCCGCGGCGCTGGGTGGGCGACCATGGAGGGGTTAAAGAGGGCCGCCGCCTCGATGGAGTATTCGAGCGAGCAGTACGCGCCGATGAGGCGGCGCCTATCCATGTCGTGGTCCGGCGCCCGCCCCAGTTCATGGCAGGCGGCTTGATAGTGCTCCTCGAAGTATTCCTCGATGGCGTTGTGCCGGCTCCGGAAGCGGGCCATGACGTCCCCGAGCCGCTGGGTCACGGCCTCATTGTTCATCCCGTCCACGAGGCTTATCACGCCGCTTAGCGTCTGGCGCGCCGCGTGAACGAACGGCAGGAGGATGACCCGCCGCTCCGAGCCCTCCACTTTGATCGGCAGCCGCCGGAGGCTGTCCAAGGCGGCGGGTGAAGCTTGATCGATGAGCTTGGCGCCGGTCATGTATTCCCCTTCTAAGTCCATGCGCCAATGAGGTTCCTGGTTCGGCGCTACTCCACTTTGGCCAAGCCGGGCGCGGAAGCCTGTTGCGGCACGCCGGTGGCCGTCTCGCGCCGGAGCTGTTGCATCGCAAGCAGCGCGATGAGCCACGCCAAGGTGGACTCGGCCCCTTGGTTCAGGTTCGGGCCATCCGCCTGCAATCCGTCCCGGCATCCACCCGTCGCGGAATCATAAAGCGCCGATTCGACCTCGTTATTCCCCATGAACCATTGCAGGCTCTGTTGCGCGCGGCGGAACCAGGAGGCGTTCCGTGTGCAGCGGTACGCCTCGGCGCAGGCCTCCACCAAGGCCATGGCGTCCACGGGTTGCTGGTCGAAGCGGGCGCGGCTCCCGTCCCGCGTCATCCAGCCCGCGTTGCCGATCAGCGACACCCGGCCTTCCGGAGTCACCTGCTGCTTGTAGAGCCATTCCAAGGAGTTCAACCCTTGTTCCACCATCTTATCGTCAGGAAGCCACTGTCCGCTTAGTATCAATGCGTGGGGCAGCTTCGCGTTGTCGTACGTCACGATGTCCTCGCACCAGGGCCAGTCCTCCGAACCGTTGCCGGCGAAGGCCTGATGCAGCCGCCGCGCCAAGTGTTCCCGGATGCGCCGGGCCATGGAGTCGCCCGAGTAGCGGTGAAGGTAGGCGTGGATGCCCACCAGGCTGAAGGCCCAGGCCCGGGGCGAGCCCAACTCCTCCACACCCGGCGCCGCCTCGCAGAAAAGGCGGCTCGCCAAGGAGCGGACGGCCTCGTCCGCCGCGCCCGAAGCGGCGATGCCCAGGCTCCACAGGGTCCGCCCTTGGACGTCCTCGCTGCCTTCGTCCTCCAGCCATTGCCGGTCATAGCTCATGAAGTTGCGGAACCGGCCCAACTCCCGGTTGTAGGCGTGGCTGATGAAGGCCAAGTACGTCTGGGCCAAGGGAAGGATCGTGTTGTCCCCCGTGATGTTCATGTGCATGATGGCCGCCACCAGCGCCCGGGAGTTGTCGTCCGTGCAGTAGCCGTGATTCCGGTCGGGAATCGCGTAGATGGCGTGCTGCAAGATCCCTGTATCATCCGTCAGGGCGCGCAAGTGGGCCGGGTTCACTTCCGGCAGCGTGATCTTCTCCGGCAGCCCAACACGGAAATGGAAGACCGGCCGGGGATGCTGCTCCCGCTCCCGCAACACTTCCTTGCCCAACTGCAGATAGTTCCGGGCCACCTCCTTCCACACCATGGGCCGGCAGTGCATGTACGCCCGCTTGCGCATCGCCGCGCTCGCTACGGGGTCGTCCAGCAGACCGCTGATGGCCTCGGCTAGGGCGTCCGCGTCGCCAAAGGGGAAGAGGACGCCCCGGTCCTCGCCGATCATCTCCTCCGCATACCAGTACGGCGTCGACGCCACCGCCTTGCCCGCGCCCATCGCGTAGGCGAGCGTGCCCGAAACGATCTGGCTTCGGTTCGGATAAGGCGTCACGAAGATGTCCGTGGCGCCGAGGTAGCCGCACAACTCTTCTAGGGAAACGTAGCGTGTGTGAAAGATGACGTGCTCGCTAACGCCGTGCTGTTCCGCCAGATGCTCCAGAGAGGCCAGATACGTGTTGCCGTCCCGCTTATATACGTGGGGGTGGATGGCCCCCAGGATGACGTACGCCGTCTCCGGGTGACGCTCCACTATCTTCGGCAACGCCTTGATCACGAGTTCGATTCCCTTGCCCGGCGAGAGCAAGCCAAAGGTCAGCAGCGTCGCGCGGCCCTCCAGGCCAAACTGATCCTTATAGAAGGCGCTGTCGACGAAAGACAGGTCCGGAATGCCATGGGGGATGACGGCGATCTGAGACTTCGGGGCCTCGTAGACCTCCTGGAGGATGGATCTGGCCTTGTCGCACATCACCACGAGGCGGTCGCTCAACGCGATGAGCTCCCGCATCACGGCGGCCTGCTCCGCGCTCGGCTCCGCGAGAACCGTGTGCAGGGTTGTCAGGATCGGCATTCGCAAGTCCCGGGCCAGCGCAAGGACATCCTCTCCGGAACGGCCGCCAAAAATCCCGAATTCGTGCTGCAGGGAGACAAGGTCAATTTGGTTGATATTCAGCAGGTCCGCCGCGGCTTGGTAATCCTTGAGCCGGTTCGCTTGGACCTGAAAACGCACCTCGTCAGGATAATCATACCCGTCGGGCCGGTCGTCCATCGCCAACACCAGCGTTTGGACCCGCTCCTCCGCCGCCAAGGCGTCCCGCAGGTCCTTCGTAAACGTGCCAATCCCGCACAGGCGGGGAACATAAGACCCCACCAGCGCTACTTGATGTATCCGTTCCGCTTTTGTCATGG
>SLHB01000205.1 GCA_007136375.1 Candidatus Hydrogenedentota bacterium | reverse complement strand
TCCCAGGCAGTTCGCTTTTGGCTGTTTTCATCCCTCCTTCCGCTGCCAAATTGAGAGGCCGTTGACGATGGTATTCGGCGGTGTATCCCCTTCGATAAGTCCGCGCCCCTAGGGGTGGCGTCCACCCGCGTTGGCGGACCTGAATGTTGTACCCAACGAATCGCGTTGCTTTCGGGCTAGTTCCCCGCAGTTTGACGCGAGTATAACGCAGTCCAGGGTGGAACGCAACCCCAAATCGCGGGCCTCGCCCCGGTCCAGCGTGTATACCATTGCACAAAACGGATGACGATTTCAAGCATCTTTGACAGAGGGTGTCAAAAGAATCCCCCGCATGCGCACTGAGAAAACCGTCCGCTTGTCAAGTGTACCGTTGTCCGCACTGACACGGACGCCGCGATGCCGTGATTTATTCAAATCAGTCCCCCTTTTTGCCGTCGCGGCTTTACCGTGGCGGCGCCGTCCCGCACTTCACTAATTCGGCGCCAATGGGCCCCGCATTAACTTCAAGAACGCGCCCCGCGCCCCCAGGCCCGCCGGGCGGGCGGACCTTGGGGGCGTTTACGGGTAGAACGCCGGGCTCGCGGCCCCGAACTACAGGGTGAGCATGAAGGCCACGAGATCTTCTTTTTCTTGCTCCGTCAGTTGGAGCCCTTGCACCAGGTTGAAGAACTCGACGGTGTCCGCGAGGGTCAACAGGCGGCCGTCATGCAGGTACGGCGGCGAATCCTTGATGCCGCGGAGAGGGAAGGTCTTGATGGGCCCGTCCTGCGAGGCCATGCGGCCATTGACTTCCTCTGGCTCGAAGAAGCGCTCCACCCGCAGATTGTGCATCAGGTTGTCCGTGTAATACGGCGCCGGATGGCAGTCCACGCAACGGGCCTTGCCAAAGAACAACTCCTGGCCGCGCAGCTCTTGCTCGGTGGCCTTCTCCGGGATGAGCTTGCCGTAGATGTCCAGCTTGGGCGCGGGCGGGAAGTCGATAATCGCCTGAAATTCACCCATGAAATGGACCTGGCTGCCGCGTTCCAGGATATTCACGCCTTTCTTCGTTGCGATGACGGGGTCGCCATCGAAATACGCCCCGCGCTGCTCGAATTCGGTGAAGTCTTCCACGGTCTTCAGCGCGCGCTGGGAACCGAACAGCCGCTGAATGTTCACGCCGCGCAACGTCGGGGTGTCGATGCGGCGCCGGAACTCCTGGGGCCGGTTGTCGCCCGCCAAGTGCGTGGCGGCGTTCGTGTGGGCGTTCACGTGGCAGTCGAGGCAGCTCACGCCCCGGTGGGGCTCGATGGAGCGCCGATCCGCGGTGTGGTTGAACTGCTGTTGAGGGAACGGCGTCACCAGCAGCCGCAGCCCTTCCAACTGCTTCGGGTTGAGAATGCCGTTGAACAGCTCATAGAAGTTGTCCAGCGTAACTACTTGCCCCTGGGACACGTCGCCGAGATCGGGCCGCGTGGTCAAGAAGATGGGGGGCGGGAAGTCCGGCAACAGGTGCTCGGGCAAGTCGAAGTCCAGATCAAACCGCGTCAGGTCCCGCCCCTCTTGTTCGAGGATCTCGTCGATCTGGTGTTGCGGGAACAGCATGCCCCCTTCTTCGTGGTGGGGATGGGGCAAGGGCATGAACCCGCGGGGCCACAGGCCCTCCTCCCGGATCTCCTCGGGCGTCATCTCGGCCAAGTCCTCCCAGGTGACGCCTTCGGGCAACCGGACCCGCACGCCTTCCTGAATGGCCTTTCCACCCGACATTTCGACGCCTTCTTTCGGGCGGTCGCTCAGGTCGTAGCGCTTATCGAGCAGTTCCTGGTGGCGCGCCTCCACCTCGTCCTTCTGGTCGACGTAGCGGGCCATCAAGTCTTCGAAGGCCTCTTCCTGATCGACCGGCATGTAGCTGCTCCGGATAGCGGCGGCTACATAGCTCACGCCCGCCGTCGCCAGCATGAGCATGCACAACCCCATTACCGCGGCGGAGAGCAATGTCCCTTTGCGTTCCATGGCCGTTCTCCCCTTCGTTGCGTTCGGACCACAGGATTCAAAGGGGAAGGGCCCGGGGACATCGTCTCGTCCGCCCGGCACAACCCTCTTTCCCCATTGGATTCACTATACGCGCGGCCCATGACGCTGTCAATAGTGTGACGGCGTTCGCGGCCGCCCACCACTCCAAAAGAGGCAAATCACGGCGGGATCGTGTACCATAGGCGAGGGACCGTCACGTTGTAAGAATCCCGGCGACGGGAGGGGGGAACGTCCGGCGCGTCCCGGCATTGTCACGTCACCGAGCACGTTCGCACGCAAGGGGGGACCCAACCGTTATGTCTAGCCGTCTATTGACCGGGAACGAGGCCGTGGCCCTCGCCGCCCGGGACGCCATGATCGCCCTCGGCACGGGCTATCCCGGCACGCCATCGACCGAAATCCTGGAGAACTTCGGCGCCCTCGGAGGCCGGGCGCAATGGGCGCCGAACGAGAAAGTGGCGCTCGAAGTCGCCTTGGGCGCCGCCTACGCCTGCGGGCGCGTCCTGGTGACTATGAAACACGTGGGCGTTAACGTCGCGGCCGATCCTTTGTTCACGGCGGCGTACACGGGCGTCACGGGCGCCCTTGTCATCGCCGCGGCGGACGATCCGGGCATGCATTCCAGCCAGAACGAACAGGACACGCGGCGCTACGCCGAGGCCGCGGGCGTGCCCATGCTCGAGCCCGCCGACAGCCAGGAAGCCTACGATTACATGTTGGCGGCCACGGAGTTGTCTGAGCGGTTCGGAACGCCGGTGCTGCTGCGCATGACGACGCGCGTCTGCCACAGCAAGACGCCGGTGACGCCCAGAGGCGCGCCCTTGCCCGCGCCGCCCCCGGGCTACGAACGGGACATTCCCCGGCGCGTCATGATACCGGCCTACGCGCGGCCCGCGCACCGGAAGCTCCGGGAAAAACTGAGCCGGCTGGCCGACTGGTCGGAGGAATCGGATCTCCACCGCGTTATCCCGGGAACGGGAGACGGGAAGGCGCTGGGCGTGATCACCTCGGGCGTCGCCACGATGCATGTGGCGGAGGCGGCGCCGGAAGCCTCCATGTTCAAGCTGGCGATGACGTACCCGCTGCCGCTGAAGCGCCTCGCGGAGTTCGCGCGCTCGGTCGAGCGCTGCGTGGCCGTGGAGGAAGGGGATCCCTACCTGGCGAACGCCTTGCGCGCCGCCGACGCGCCCGTGGAAGCCCCCATCGAGGAGTTTCGCTTCGGCGAACTCAGCGTGAGCCGGGTCCAGCGGCTCTTGGCGGGCGAAACGGCGCCCGAGCCGCCGCCGGAGCCGGGCAAGCCGCCGCGCCTGTGCCCAAACTGCCCGCATCGCAACGTCTTCGGCGCGTTGAGCCGGATCGGATGCATCGTGTCCGGCGACATCGGCTGCTACACCCTCGGCGTGTTGCCTCCCTTCGAAGCCATGGACACCTGCGCGTGCATGGGCGCGAGCATCGGCGCCGGCCTGGGCATGCGCCACGTGTTGCCGCGCCAACAGGCCAAGCGCGTGGTCAGCGTGATCGGCGACAGCACCTTCGTCCATAGCGGCGTCACGGGGCTGATAGACATGGCCTACAACCCGCCGCCCACGGGCCACGTGGTCATCATCCTGGACAACGAGGTGACGGCCATGACGGGCTTACAGGAGCACCCGGGCACGGGCCGCCGCCTGGACCATGGGCCCGCCGCGAACAAGATCAACTACGAGGCCCTCGCCTGGGCCCTGGGCATTCAAGACGTGCACACCGTCGACCCTTTGGAAAACGAAGCCGGTTTCGAACAACTGGTCCGCGATTGTCTGGAAAACGAGGGGCTTTCGCTCATCGTGGCGCGGCGTCCTTGTCCCCTTTCGGTCAACCGCCTCGCGCGCATGGCCGCTGAGTGCGGAGCGCCGGAGTCATGAGCGCGGACGGGAAGACGACAAGCGTCATCATCGCCGGCCTTGGCGGCCAAGGCATCGTCAAAGCCTCCGACATCCTGGCCTCGGCGGCCCATGGGGCGGGCTATGACGTGAAGAAGAGCGAAATCCACGGCATGAGCCAAAGGGGCGGCTCCGTCAGCAGCGACGTCCGCTTTGGCGCGCGGGTGCTGAGTCCCATGACGCCCCGGGGCGGCGCCGACTACTTGGCGGTCACCGAGCCCACGCAGGCCGCGCCGAACCGGCACATGCTACGGCCCGGCGGCGTGCTGATCACGCCGGACGCCGTCCCCCACACCGCTGGCGGGGGCGAAGATTCGACGGATTTAATGGCGAACCGGACCATCAACGTGGCCCTCCTCGGCGTCCTGGCGGCCCACCTGCCCATCGCGGAGGAACATTGGCTCGCCGCAATCCGCCAGAACTTGCCGGAAAAGCTGCATGACCTGAACTGCAACGTGTTCCTGCGGGGGCTCGCCATCGAGCGTTTCATGGGACGCCTGTCAGGGGGCGGTTAGCGCGAATCCGCGCCGCGACAAACCGGGGGAGCTTGTCCCAACGGCCTTGGGATGAGCCATGTGCGTAAGCGAGGTGTTTCATGGTGAACCAGTCAAACCACTCTCAGACCCAATTTCATCCGGCAAGCGCGCCCGATTATCTGCCGTTGCCCCAGCTTCGGCGGCTTCAACTCGCGCGGCTTCAACACGCGGCCGCGCGCGCCTTCGGCAACGTGGAGCTTGTCCGCGCCCGCTT
>SLHB01000525.1 GCA_007136375.1 Candidatus Hydrogenedentota bacterium | reverse complement strand
TTCTAAGGTAACGGCTCTGTGTGACAGCCGGAACCACCACCCGCCGGCGGAGGACGCGAGATGAATTGGAGCCGAATCCGAGGAAACAGGAAGCGCTACACAGACGCCGTGAAAGCGAAGTGCGGCAAGCTCGCCGGAGACGATTTTGCGGCCATGGCCGGAAAACGCGATCAACCGGCGGCAAGCTCCCGAAGCGCTGGGGCTACGTTAAGGAAGGGGCGCACAAGGAAGAGAACGCTTTCGGCGAAGCGATAGAGCCGCCGCTCCGTAAGCGGATAACCGCCGAGGCCCAGCACAGGGGCCTCGGCGGTCGCGCATTCCCCGCCTTCGCAACTTGAACTACGCGATAAGAACGCGGTTCGGGACTGAGAAGACGCCGTGGGACTTATCCTGGCCGCCCAAACGCGGGGTCAACGGCCAGAGCTATTGGCTGCGCCGGTTGTGCGCGCCAACCCGTTTCTCAGGAGGCGCCTTCCCGCGCGGCCGGCGTGTCTTCGAACTTGTATCCGACGCCCCGCACGGTCACGACGAGAGCTGGCTGCGCCGGATCGTCCTCGATTTTGTGCCGTATGTGGCCAATATGGACATCAACGGTCTTGGGAACGCCATAGCTCACTTCTTTCCAGGCGGCTCGCAGCAGCCGCTCCCGGGAAAAGACATGCCGGGGCCGCCGCGCCAGCGTATAAAGTATGTCAAACTCCAGACTGGTCAGATCAACGGGGACGCCATCCTTCCACACGCAGCGCTCGCCAGGGTCCAGGCGCAGCCGGCTAAACGTCAAGACCTCGACCCCCGGCCGTTCGCTTTGTGTTCTGCGGAGAATGGCTTCCACACGCGCAACCAGTTCGTCGAGATCGAAAGGCTTCGTCAAATAATCGTCCGCGCCGATGCTCAGCGCCATTACCTTGACCGAGGGGATACTCGTGGCGCTCAGCATAAGCACTGGTGTCGTTCCCGATTCGCGTAACCGGCGAAGCACTTCAATGCCATCGACCGAATGCTCTTGCGGATTCCTGCCATCGGAAAAGCTGATGTCCAATACGACGAGGTCCGGATCGAGGGTTTTGGCTTTCGCAATGGCGGTAGCGCCGTCTTCCGCCGTGTCCGCAATGTAGCCCAACTTGCCCAGGCGCCCACTCACTTCGCGCAGGAGTTGCTGATCGTCGTCGACAACCAGAATCGTGCTCTTTGGCCCGCTTTTCATGAGTATCTAGTCCTTTCGCGGCGCTTTCGGGCGGTGCTTGGGCTCACTTACCGACCTGAAAATAGAACGTCGCGCCTTTGGACGGTTCACCCTCCGCCCAGATGCGGCCCCCGTGGCGTTCGATAATGCGTTTCACAAGCGTGAGGCCAACGCCTGTCCCTTGCAGGGGTTGAGCGCCGTGTGAGCCTTGAACTGGCGAAAAAATCGACGACGCCTGGTCTGTCTCCAAACCCACACCATTGTCCTGGACGAAGTAGGTCGCGGTCCCATCGATGTGCATGAAACCCACCTGAATCTCCGCATGCTCGCATGGCCGCGTAAACTTCAGGGCGTTCGCGAGCAGGTTCATGAACACTTGCTTCATCAGCGCGCGGTCGGCATGGCATGGCGGCAGTTCGCCAATAATGACATCCACCCGCCGCCCTTCCCGGTCGGCCTCTAGCTCCGTCAGCGTCTCGCGCGCCAGCCGGTTCAAATCGACGCGGCGCTTCCTTATCGGCGCACGGTCCACGTGGGCGAATGCGAGCAGGTTCTCGATAAGCCGGCGCATGTCCCTGGCGCAATCGGCAATCATATGCGCTGATTCATTGGCGCCGGCGGGCAACTCCGGGCCGTGGTGCTCCACCAAACGGTGGGCAAGAGTCGAAATGAACCGTACGGGCGTCCGCAAGTCATGGGAAACCCATCGCGTGAACGACTCAAGATCCGCGTTGATTTGTTCGAGATCGCCGGTGCGCCGTGAAAGCGCGTCGTACAGGTCTTCGAGCTTGTGCTCCGTTTCTTTGGCGGCGGTAATGTCGCGAAGCTCCACCAAAATCAGCTTGGTTTGGTTCTCATCATTGGTCAACGGCCGTGCGCGCACCGACAGGACTCTGCGGGTATCGGGCGGAATGACGCATTCAACCTCAACGCGTTCCGCATTGCTATCGTCCTCCAATACCGCTTCGAAAACCGTCAACAACTGCGATAGACCGTTCTCGTCAACAAAGACATCCTTGAGGGACTTCCCCTCCAGATCCCCGGGCTCCATTTGCAAGACCTCGTAGAAGGCCTGATTCGCGAACACGGTCCGGAGGGATTCGTCTAGCACGAGCACGGCCTCGGCGAGTCCTCTCAAGATGGATTCAGCGTTCAACATCGCCGATGCTGTCAGCCCCCGCGCCGGTTACGTGGTTCCCCGCTTTTGCCGTCAAAGTTAATCCTCCGCGATTCCTTGCAAGATCCGTGCCCCCTAGTGTACCGAATCAAGGGACAGGAGACCAATCTTCCCACTTTCCTCAATCGGCGGATAAGCTTGGCCGGACACCATTGTGCGGTTTCACGCTTACGCCAGGGAAGGGACGGCGGCCCTCACGTATCGTGGTGAACGGGTGTCGCCGCCGTCTTCCGGCATGCGAGATCGCCTGGAAGGCGAGGGAGGCTCACACCTACGGCGCCCCTATCCGGCGATTGGGGGGCTTACTTTCGTTCGGGGGTCATGAACTGTCTCTGTGTGACAGCCAGCGCCGTGCCCCCGACGCGCCAGCACACGGCCGCGACGTTTACCGAAACTTTACCTTGCCTTTGCGTGCAATTTGCTTGGATCTGGCAGACTTACACCGTTGAGTGTGGATTGGTTTGACACGGTTCCGCTCAAAACAGTAGCCGCCAAAGCGGGCGGCGCGAAGCTGCACGCCGCTTTGCATCCAGGCCGTTGGAGCGCGTCCGTTAACACTCTTACGCTAGGAAGGAGATGATGTGAAATGCGACAGCGTCCAAGAATTCTCGTCACCGACGACGACGCGAGCGTCCGCAAGGCTCTGGTGAAGTGGTTTGAGTATAGTGGGTTTCACGTAGCCGAGGCGGAGAACGGGCGCATGGCCGTGGAAGCATGTTCCCGGGGGCGCTACGACGTGGTCGTGATGGACCACAACATGCCCGTAATGAACGGGGAGAAAGCCATTCAAGAGATAAAGCGGGCTAACCCAGTATTGCCCATCATCGTGTATAGCGCCGCCGTGCACATTGCCGAGGGTTATGCCGGCGGGCAAGCGTTCAGCATTGTGCCAAAGCCCAAGAGCATGACCATGTTGGAAATGGAGGTGCGCAGGGCGCTGGAGACTGTCCGGCCGGCGGGTTCCGTCGCTGGGCCCATTTTATCGGCGCAACGGACAGAAGAAAGGGTCAGGCCCCCAACGCTTGAGCCACCGTCTCCGTGAGCCCGTGGCTCATGGCGTGGCTTCGCAGAGCTCCGCGAACTCCGGGGGGAGCAATATTCGCGTTGGGTGTGCTTTCGCTTCGTGTGGCGGTCCTCCTTCCATCCCCGGGCCAGTTCCGAGGCCTCGGCCAAGGCCTGCAAATGCAAATACCCCATCTCCAGGAGCGCCCGTAAAGCGCAGCCCGGCCGGGAGAGCGGAGCTCACCGCGCCACTATAGAATCAAACACTCGCACCGACTCCCAGTTGTCTTCGTTCCGTTCGACAAACGTCACATGGTCCGCGGCGGTCTGGTAGCGGTCGTGGCTGGCGACGCTGTCAAACACGATATGCAGACTCACGTCGAAATCGGTCACGTTGACCGGACGGTCGTACTCTTCGGCGAGCGTCCCGGCCGCAAAGAACACCACCCCAGGATGGTCTTTCAGATAGGCAAAGCAGTCCCGGACAAGCGCTTCCTGCTCGGCCTCCGCGCTATCGTGAAGTTTGAAATACACATTATGCGCCAGCATCGTCTCGGCCTCCATGCTACTCCTCTGGTCTGGAGAATGCGCGCATCCCGAAACCCCCGAGGCGATTAAAACCAGTAGGCCCGCCAAAATCCCATGTCGCATCGCTGTTCTCCTAAGACAATCCACATCTGTTGGTATAGTGTCGCGGAGTATACTCCGGCCCAACGGAAGATGCAATCTCCAAACCGAAGTCCCTCGTAATGATCAATGCCCGCCAGGGCTTCACACACAGCGGTTTATAGACTTCACCACAGTTGCGGCGTCCTCCTTGGGCTTTGTTCTTGTTTGCGGGGCCATGTCTGTTGCAGCGGCTCTTTAAGAGGACGGGCCTCGCCGCAGCGATTGGCGCGCTGAAGCGCGAGTTGGACGAAATCGTAAAGCGCGTCCCCGGCGTGTCCCGTGTCTCTTGGGAAGAGGCGTAGGCAGCGGAGTACACAGGGCGGCCGCCGGCATGAAGGAAGGGGCGGCGGGATGCTGGGCATCGCCGCCGCCCCGGGGGAGCGGGTTTGTGACGCGCGGGCGCCGGGCCTCAGAAGATCTCGAGGGCGGCGTTGATCACGCGTTGCACGTCCATGGCGTTCACTTCGCCGTCGCCGGTGACGTCGGCGTCGTATTCGATGTCGAGGCCGAGCGCCGCGTTGATGACGTTCTGGATGTCGACGCTGTTCACCTTGCCGTTGCACGTGATGTCGACGGGCAGGCAGGGCATGAGGCCGACGAACAGGCCGGCTTCGTCCACTTCGAAGGTGAGCGTCCGCCCTTCCTCGTCGCGCTCGATGGGCTCCACGCCGATCAACACGGGGGCCACGCCGTCTTCGTCCTCCGCGGGAGTGGGGAAGAGGCCGCCGTCGTTGACGGCCTCGACGAAGCCGAGCTCGAAGCCGTCCGCCGCGCCGCCAAGGCGCAACGGCAGGGTGACGCGGATGGATTCGGCGTAGGGCGCCTCGATGTCCTTGCCCCGCAAGCCGGCGTCGACGAGGCCCGTGGCCTCGATGGCGCTGGTGTAGGGCACGAGGCCCTCGGGCAGGGCGAAGCTGTAGCCGGGGTGGAGTTCTTCCAGGAAGTCCGCCTGGCGCAACAGGAGGAAGCCCTCGCTGTAGTCCTTGGCGAGATCCGGCGGGATGACGGCGCTGGCGCCGTTCCGCCCGTCCACGCGCAAGGGGCTGTCGTCGGGCATGTAGCCATAGTGGAGGGAGTAATCCTCCCCGAGCCATTCGAAGCGGCTCCCTGGCGTCTTGTCGAGGCTGGCGGCGAAGGGGAAGGCGCGGTAGCCGAACACCGCTTCCGCCTCATCCCAACGTTCGCCGTCCGGGGACTCCACGCGCACCGTGGCCGGGCCGTCGGCGCCGGGCGGCGTCACGGCGGTGAGGGTGAGCGTATCCGGATCGTAGTCCAGGACGTCCGCGGCTTCCCCGTTCACGTAGACCCGCGTGTCCTCCCGTAGCCGCGCGCCGTGGATGGCCATCTCGGCGCCGCCGAGGACGAGAGAGGCGCCGGGGGTGATCGTGGCGATGGTCATGTCCGGGATGCTATCCGGATCATTGGGATCGCTGCCCCCGAGGAACTGTTCCAGATTCGAGAATCCGCTGCCGTCTTGGCTTTCCATGGCGTCGTCCCGGAAGGGATCCAGCCCGTGCTCCATTTCCCACCAGTCGGGCATGCCGTCGCCATCGGAGTCGCTCCAGGCGTGTTCCGCCAAGCCCCGCTGTTCCACGGTGACGTTGACGCTGTTGTTGTGCGCGTCGGGCGCGGACACTTGGATGGACGCGGTCCGGAACTCGTCCGATTCGTTGCCGTCGAAGGTGACGGCGATGATGCCCTCGTCCGTTCCTTGGGTGTCGCCGTCCAGTTCGGCCCACGCGCCGCCGGAGACGATGCTGGCTTCCCAATCGAAGGAGCCGGCGCCGGCGTTCTCGATGGCGAAGCCGACCGCGCCGTCGGCCGCGGACACGGTCTGGCGCGAAGGCGTCACCGAGAGGATGGGCACATGAGCGCCCAAGGGATTCTCGCGGACGCGCAGGGTGAAGTCATGCACGAGCAGCTCGCGGCCCGGACATTCCGGGCAATCCCGGAGCGGCTCCATGACGGCGGCGATCACCTGATGGCTCCCGATGTCCGCCGCGGAGGGCGTCCACAGGATGCGGCCGCTGGTGAGATCCACGGTCATGCCGTCGGGCGCCTGCTTGAGCGTGTAGCGCAGGTCATGGTGATGGTTCAGTCCCTGGACCTCGATCGCGTAGTCCAGGGTCTCGCCCACATAGATGGTGGAGGGCGGACGGGAATCGACGACGCCCGTGTCCAGCACCTCGCCGAAGTGCACGACGGACAGGATGAAGGTCTGTTCCGCCACGTTGCCTTGGTTGTCCTCGGCGGTGAGGACCACTTCGTAACGGCCCGTGTGTTCATCCGTGGGGTCCATGGCGAGGTAGGGGACGCCATTCTCATGGATGATGTGGAGAGCCGGAAGATTCTTCTGCGGGCCGTCTTCCGGCTCCGTCGATTCTTCCGCATGCAGGGACAAGCTCACGTCGCCGCCGTCGGGGTCCTCCACGGCGATGCGGCTCCGGTACGGCTCCCCGACGCGGGCGACGGGCACATGATTCGAGCGGAAGCGCGGCGGATTGTTCCCCGCCGGATCCAGGGGATTCACCACGACCGGATCCGAGGGGACGCCGCGGTGAACGAGCCGGGGATCCTCGCCTTCTTCGAGGTCTTCCTCGGCCTCCTCTCCCACGGCGACGCCGGCGACCACGATGTGATACTCCCGGCCGTTCGCCAGGCCCGTCAACGTGATCTCGTTCTCGCCCACGGGGACCGTGCCGTCGTAGAAGAGGTCGTTCGCGCCGTCGGGCCCGATCTCATGGGCGGTGATGGCGTAGCGGCTCAGCTCGACGTCTTCCGGCGGATCCCATTCCAGCGTGTCCCAGAACACGTCCACTTCGCCGGCCCGCTCCTGGGCCACAACACCGGTGACTTGGGGCGGCGTCTCCGCCGGAATCCAATCATCCAACGTGGCGACATAGGTGTACGCGCCCACGTCGTGGAAGTCGTCCGAGACGCGAAGGAACAGGTGGGGCCGCGCCGTCATGCCCATGGCTTCGAGGTCCGCGTGGCTGAAGTCCAGGGACGTGACGCCGCTGGACAGCATGTAGCCATCGGGATTGCCGATGGGCACGCTGCTTTCGGGCCGGTCCAGGTTCGCGCCCGCCCGCACTTCCACGTTGACGTCATCGCCATCGGCGTCCACGACGTCCCACGCGACGCGGTACTGCCCGTCGGCCACGGTGTGGAAGTAGTGGTCCCGGAGTTCGGGCTGCGTGTTCTTCGCAAGGAACTGGACCGTTAGGTCGTCCAAGTTGCCCGAGCCCGTGAGGGTGACCTCGTACTCGCCCGTAGGAATCGGCATGGGCGCTAGGGTCCCGGTCTCCGCGGTGGCGGGCCGTCCCCGGCTGTCGATGTACTGGAGCGGACCGCCTTCCATGAGGTAGGCCGCCTCGCGCATGCTCGTGTCCTCGGTCTCGCCGTTGGTCACGCGCTGGCGGTACCAGATGGGGATGTCGCCCTCGCCCATGTCCGCCGCGGCGGCCGGGCCGGGCTCGAAGGGGGTCGTGTTGTCCGGCGTGAACACCGTCCCGTCGGGATAGCGGATGGTCATGTGGATGTCGTCCGCGTCCAGATGGGTGTAGTCCACGCGGGCGATGGCGCCGGGGATCTCCTGCTCCAATTCGAAGGGGATCACCCGTTCGGCCTCGCCGGATTTCATGGAAGTCCGGCCGTCCTTCGCCAGGGTCTTGTGGCCCACGGTCCGGTAATTGGTCAAGAACCGGATGGGCGAGTCTCCGGCGGTGTGGCCGCCTTGGAAGATGCGCCGCTCCTTGAGGGATTGGCCGCTCTTCCCAATGTCGATGCCGTCCGGGTCGATCGTGATGCCGATCGTGCCGGAGGCGACAAGGAGGTCGTACTCGGCGCCGCCGGAGAACTTGTACTGGGTGGGGCCGTGGTTGTAGCTCATCTCGACCTTGGCGCCCGCCAGCTCATAACCGCCGACCACGGGGATCTGATCCGGCACCTGAAGCGCGCCCCTCAGGCTGGCGCCGATGGCGGGATTGCCTGAGTTCCAGTACCCCCAACCCGTCTTTTCGACCACGAGGTAACTGAAGGGCCGCTTCTCGCCCTGATACCAGAAGCCTTTTCCGGAGATGCTGGTCTTGCCGGGCTCGACAACGTTGCCGACGATGATGGTGGTCTTGTTCTGGGGGTAGACGCCCAGCATCTTGGACTCCATCACGCCCTTGACGTAACCGATGGCCGAGACCTTGAGCGTCCCATCCAAGGTCATGAGGGCGAGGGTGTCGATGCTCTCGCTGGGATTCGTGGGATCCGGCACGCTGAGGAAAGGCACGCTAAGGGCGGGCCCGAGCGTGAAAGTGGCCCCAAGCTCCCCGAACTGTTCGGGATAGTTGAAGGTGCCCTGCACGCTTATGAGATAGATGTAGGGTTTGATGATCTTCCGCCCCGCTAGGAAGGGGTGGGTGTGGGTTCCGCCGAACTCAGCCCCAACGGTAATGTGCTGGAAGTTGCCGTCGACGAAACAGATCTCGCCGAAGACCCCATCGATCTTCTTCGTGCCGAAGTTGATATTCTGTCCCGTAAGAGTGGACAGGTCGCTCGTGCTCACGGCGAAGCACCAGCGGTTGCCCTCAATTGTCAGCGGCAGGTCCAGGAACAGGCCTGGATCGATGGGCGGTCCGTCCATCATTGAGCTGCTGAAGCCGGGGTAGCCCATTTCCTTCACCTCGGCCACGCTGGCGGGATCGGAGGGATCGGGCGCGTAGCTCAACACGCCGTCTCCTTCGCCGTACGCCGTGACGTTGACCTGCGTGACGGGCAGATCCCAACTCGCGTCCAGGACGGTCGCGTGGACGTCGTGCTCCATCCCGCCCAGATAGACCGTGCCGTCGGCGACGGCGACCACGCCCTCGGGGTCGATCGTGAGATCCTGCAGGACGCCGCTCGTGATCGCGGCGCTGCTCGCGCGGAAGCCCTGGCTGCCAAAGGTGTTGCCCGTTAGGACAAGGTCCTGGCGGCCGTAGATGACCGAGATGTCCGATTCGTCGATCTCGATGGCGTGGGGCTGGATGCGTCCGGCGGGGAACAGCACATCCTGGCCCGTCGAGACCGTCGTGAGATTGCTCCCACCGATGAAGACGCGGTGGTCGTCGATGTCGATGCTTCCCGCGTCGAACTCGAGGGCGTTGTCCGGGGCCTCGTAAGCGCCGAGGTGTGAGCGGCCGCCGGTGGCCGTGGGCAGCCCCAGGAAGGGAATGCGCAGGTCATCCAGCCGGGTCTCGAACGCTCCTTCCGCGCTTCCCGAGATGAGCTTGTTCGTCTGTTCCACGTCCATGTAGTCCGTCACCGTCCCCTGAGCGGGACGCGCGTCAATGCGGATGTCCTGGAGCAGGGTGTCGGTCACGGCGAGTTGGAAGTCCTTGGACTCCGCCTTGCGCACGCCGGTGGGCGCCGCGAGGAAGTCCACGGCGTGGAGTTGGCGCGTCAGGTTGCGGTAGTAGATGGTGCTCTCGTCCGCGTAGACGCCCGGTCCCCGGTCCCGCACGTCGACTTGCCCGCTGGTGAACTGGAGGGCTGTGTTGTGCTCGAACTGCCCGGCCGTTTCGCCGAAGCGGGCGCTGTCGTTGTCGAGGACCGCGTTCTGCAACCGCAGCAGGTACGCCTGGTCTCCGTTGTCCATGAAGATGTCGGAGAAGACTGCGGGGAATTCGAAGCCGTCCTCAACGAACACTTCTTCATTCGCGCGCCATTGAACCGGAATCCCGTCGGGTTCGAAGGAAATCCGGCTTTGCATGAATGGCGGCAGCAGGCCGGGCAGGCCATTGCGGCCAAAGGTCTGGCGGAAGGCGCCGCCGAAGTCGGCCATGAAGAAATGGTCGAAGGCGACGCGGCCCACGCCGTTGAGCGGTTCGAGGGTCGTGCCGGCCGCCGCGATGCCTGTGCGGCTCGTGCCTTCGGCGTATGGGCCCATGCCCAAGATGTTGAGGGAAAAGTCCGCGCCGGTTGCATCCAACACGCCCAGGGCGGGGACGTCCAAGGTCAGCTCGGCCCCTTGGGTGAGGGCGATCTCGCCGCTCGTCATGTCGATGCGGAAGGCGCCGCTGAGAATGGGGATCGGGCCTGGGAACCCAGGCAGGCCGTCGCAGGCTAGGTACAGGTCGCCGCTGCCGTGGAGCACGGAGTTGTCGTCCGTCCAGCGCAGATACCGGGCGCCTTCGAATCCATCCACCTCCAGCCGGAGGAAGCGCAGGATGTAGACTTCGCCTTCACCCGCCCAAGTCACGCCGGGTTCGCTTGCAGTGTCAAATCCGCCCGAACTGTCGATGACGAAATCGGGATCCGCGTTGGCGTGGCCTTCGGCCAGGGGATGCTCCCGTTCCTGCCCGGGATCGGGATCCGCCAACTCGGGCGCGTAGGTGATCGGTTCGGTCACGAAGAGGCTCTGCGGCGTGGAGTACGCGCCGATTGCCGTGATGTTTTCACCGTCCCAGCCGCCGGGCAGGGCGATGTCCGCGGCGCCCCATTGGCCTTGTCCGGCCGGCCGGTGGAAGTACAACACGGCCCGGTTCGCCGGCCCCGTGGCTTCGTCATCGGCCTCAAAGAGGACATACGTCACGCCGCGCGCGTCGATGGCGAGGTCCATGGCCGCGCCGAGGGAGACCTCCGAAGCCTCTTCCGCATCGCTCAGAGGGAAGGCCTCCGATTCGAGGGAGGCGTCATAGATCACGAGATCCTCGTCCGTCAGGACGGCGAAGCCGCCCGTCCGGAAGCCCGCAATGGCTTTCGCGCTGCTGGGCGCTTCTAAGGAAGAAGCGTCCGTGGGCTCGAGGCCGTTCGTGAGATTGAGGCGCTCGTACAGGAGGATGTCCCTGCCGTTGGCGCCGCCCGCCAGAATGGCGAATTGGCCAAGGGCAAGGCCGGCGACGTCGTGAGCCACGCTGTACTCGCCGGGTATGGTGAACTCTCCGTGGTCCACCCCGGTGACCCAGTTGTAAACGAGAACGGCGCCGTCCGGCGATGCGGCGATGAAGCCGCCGGGCTCGCTGGAGGCGTCGATGCGCCAGGGATCGCTATCCGCCTGCTCCGGCGGCGCCGGATCGAAGGGGGTGGGGTACTGCTCGAACCCGGTTGTCCCGTCTTGTGTGAAGGCGGAGAAGATCCGGCGCTGGAAGTCGGCCGTCACGCCGATGGGCAAGCCAGAGTCGCTCGCGGTGAAGGCCGGAACGATGTGGGCCGTATGCCAGGTGTCCTCGCCAGTCCGGACGGTGTTGAGGAGATCCCGCCGTCCGTCGCCGCCTTCTTCGTAGAGGAGTATGAACTCCAGGTCCAGCGGCGCTCCGCTCTCGACGATCTCGAAGGCGCGCTCCGGCGCGGCGGCGCCCGCCACGTTACCCGCCTGAATCGGGCGCACAGTCCAAGCGTACTCGCCCAGAGGCAGGCTCAGCGAGCGTGACAGGGAGGAGACCCGGCCCGTGCTTTCGCCGTTGAGGAACAGTTCGTACTGCACGGCGCCTGCGTTGGCTTCCCATTCGAAGGTCACGGTGGCGTGGTTATCGCCGACGTCCGTGGCGATCGTCGCGCCATCCTCCGGCGCGATCAGGCTTGCCGTGACGTCGGGCACAAAGTACGCGATCTCGCCGCCATAGGCGCCCACCCAGACGGTCAGATCCCGGCCCAAGTGAAGGACCCGCGCTCCGTCCGTGGCAATGTCCTCGAAGAGGCGCCACGCCGACGTTGATGGGTTGTACGAAGCGAGTCCTCCAGCCGTGGCGAACCAGGCCGCGCCGGACGGATCCAGGATGAGATCCTGTACGTCGTCGGACGGCAACGGGCTGTTGTCCGTGTGGAAGTGTTGCCAGCCGCCGTAAACGAAGCGGGCCACGCCGCCGTCCGTGGCGGCCCACAGGGCGCCGTCCGGTCCTTCCTCCACGGCCCGCGTGTCGGTTGCCGGCATGAAGGTGTCCCCGTCGTGGTAGGCCCACTCGTCACCGTCAAAGAAGCTCAGGCCCTCGCCCGTGCTGGCCCAGAAGCGGTCCTCGTCCACGGGCCACACGCTGGTGACGTGATCGCCGGCCAGGCCTTCCCAATGGCCTTGGGGCGCCGTGGTGGCCTGCCACTGAGTCCATTCGCCGTCGTGAAGGCGGCTTACTCCGGCGGGATCCAGCCAGTTCCGGCGCGTGGCCTCTTGATGCAGGCGGTAATACTGTGAGCCACGGTGGCCGGTCCAGAGGATCTCCGCGTCCTCGTCCCAGTGAAGGGCGCTGACCCAGGATCCCGCCAGGCCATTGTCCGCGCCGTAGGACTCCAGGGAATCCAAGGACACGGCGTCGCTGTCCCGGGAGATGGCCACGTGGGCAAGGCCGTGATCCGAGGCGACCCAGAGGGTGTCCGCCGCGCCGTTGTACGCCACATCCGTCAGCAAGGCCTCCGCTGGAAGTCCAAGATTCCCCGTGTCGATCTCATGCCATTCCTCGCCGTCCCAGTGGCGCAGGCCGTTGTCGCTGGCGGAGCCCGTGAGGGTCGTGACGTAGTGGATGTCGTCGCCTACGACCTCGGGTTCTTCGTCCGCGTTGATCTCGATGGGCGAGCCGCCAACGGCCCAGACCTCCCGGTCCGGACCCGTGGCGATGGCTTGGACGCCGGCGCCAAAGTGGGGGAGATCCGTCCACAACTCGCCGTCAACTTCCTCGACGGCGGTTTCGACCACGTTGACTTCCCGGACCGCCTGAGCGGTGTTGCCCGCGCTGTCCGTCACGGCGTAGATCACTTCATGAGCGCCGAGGACCTCGGTGTCGACGTGGATCTCCGTTTCGATTTGGTCGGTGATGTCGCCGTCGTGGACGTCCGACGCGGTGGCGCCGGCGTCGATGTATTCGTGGCCCAGTTCGACCGAAGCCGGATTGTTGCCGAGCAGGGTGATCTCGGGCATCGTGGTGTTCACGACTTCCCAAGTGTGCGTGGCGGCCTCGGCGGCGGGTTGTTCGTTGCCCGCGGCGTCGATGCCGCGCACCGCGATGGTCTGCGCGCCGAAGTCCACGTCTTCGAGGAGAATCAACGTGTTAACGCCGTGGGGGCCAGACCAGCTGTCGCCGTCCGGCCCGGCCCCGCCGTCCCATTCGTCCGTCGCGCCCGTCCAGTAGCGGTAGGCCACCGTGTCGTCGCCGGATACCCGGAAGATGGCGGAGCGCTCGTTGGAAGGACTCTGCACCGGATGATTCCGGTGAAGGGACGCCTCCGGCGGCACGGTGTCCACGACCCACTCAGGCGACTCGATCGCGTCGGTTTCGATGCCCGTTATGCTGGCGCCTACGACGCGCACGGCGTACACGCCGTCGTCCAAGTCTTCCAACAGGATGGTGTTGTCGTCCGCGAGCAGCACCGGGCCCTCCTCGGGTCCGGCCTCGCCGTCATGGACGAGCCGCCACGTATAGGCGTGCAACAGGCCGTTGTCGCCGGCCGGGTCCGAGACGGCGAGTTCCGCGCTCGTCTCGTTGGTGGGCGAGGATTCGGGCGCCGTCAGCTCGACCTCGATGCCCGGCGGCTGGGAGGACACGAGCCAGGTGACGCTGTCGGAGTCGTCATCCCAGGAGCCGTCGGCGTTCTTGCCGATTACGCTGAGGGTGTATTCGCCGTCGGCGAGATCTTCCAGCACAAGGGCGCCGCCTTCGGGGATTTCGCCGGACCATTCGCCGTTGTTGATCTGATACCGGTAGCTGACGAGATTCTGCGAGCCTGTGACCTCCAACTCCACGCTATCGCCAGACGTGGCGCCCGTGTCGATAACTTCCTGCGGCGCCGTCAACGCGGCCTCAGCGTTCGCCGGTTCCGTGCCCCGCGGCGCCCGTGCCCGGTAGGTGGTGGGGCTCTGCGACGGGCTCGTTACCCATGGCGTCCGCGGCGTGAAGGGTTGAAGGGCCCGGTCATATTCAAGGCGAATGCGCCAGCGAAGGTCCTGGCCGTCGGCGTCCAGGCTTACGCTGCGCCAGTCGGTGGTGGTTGTGGGGGCGAAGGCGCCGCCGCCAATCCCGGGGGAGAATAGAGGACCGCCGGGGGCGCCCGTTTGCAGTTCAGGGCGGACCCGGCCGTGGCCGAAGGCTGAAGGCGTCCAGTGGCCGGTGACGTGGAGGACACCGGAGCTGGCCATCCGGCCCGGCGCGTTGAAGCGCTCAAAAGGTTCGGAAGGGTTGCGGGTCTGACGGAAACCGTGGGGATAGCCGGTCCCTTGCAGGCCGAACCAGACGAAGACTTGGCCTGGGTCAAAGCCCGCCAGCCCGTTTTCCGTGTCCGGCGCATAGTGCGGCGCGCCGACCACCACCTCGCTCACGCCGTTGCCGGTGATGTCTCCGCCGTAGGCGATGTAGCGCCCGTAGGGCGGTTGCGCGGGATAGGCCTGTTCCGCCGGTTCGATGACCTCCGCGCCGTCAAAGTAGGCTAGGCCCAACCTGTCGTCTGTTTCCGAGACGCCATCGGGTCCCCCATGGGCAACGAACACGACGCCTTGCTGGTGTCTAATGGCTCCTTCAAGGAATTGGCCGTAGGAAACATTCGGGACCCCATAGGCGAAGGAAGAGTACCCATCGCCATTGAGGTCGCCCGCGCTGCTCACGGCGGCGCCGAAGTAGGCGCTGGGGCCGGTAGCGCTCCAATCCGCGCTCCCTGGCTGGCCGTCTCCGGCCACGCCCTCGCTGGAGCCGTTCCAGTAATACACGGCGCCGCCATTGCTCCCGGGCGCGCCTACGACGATTCCGCTGTACCCGTCTCCGTTCACGTCCCCGGCCGTGGCCACGCTGTACCCAAAGCTCCGGCCCGAGTGGTTGCCCGTTCCGGTCCAATCGGGAGCAGCGGGCAGGCCTTCGGGCGAGCCATGGAATACGTAGGCCTGTCCTTGACTGGACGCCGCGCCGATGGCGCCAACGATGATGTCGCCGTGGAAATTGCCATTCACGTCTCCGGCGTAGGCCACGGAGTGGCCCGCGCGGTCGTCAAGGTCCTCGCCGTAGAAGGCCCAGTCCGCGTTCTCCGGACGCCCCACGGGGCGGCGCGCCCCGTCTCCCGCCTGGAGTTCCAAGCCCTGGGCGGAGCCGTTGAAGACAAAGGCCGCGCCCGCGTTGGCCAGCGGGCCATGGTTGTAGGTCGGCGCGCCGGCGATGATGCTCGCGTAGCCGTCACCGTTGACGTCCCCGGCCGTATCCAGGGAATAGCCCATGGCGGCGCCCTGCTGGCCGCCCTTGGCCCGCCAATCCGCGTCGGCGGGCCCGGCCTCGGCCACGTTGGAGCCAGCGTCGTTGATCTGCTCGACGATGGACGCGCCGTAGAACACGTACACTGCTCCCTCGTTCAGCAGGGAATCCGGATTCTCCGGAGGTTCTGTGTTGCCACTGTAGCCAGGCGCGCCCACGGCGATGTCGGCCAAGCCGTCGCCGTTGAGATCGCCCACGCCAGCCACGGACCAACCCAGCATCGGGCGGGACGCATGACGCCCTTGAGCGAACCAGGCCGGTTGGGTGGCCAGGCCGTCGGGACCGCCCAGATACAAGTATGCGCGCCCTTCGTCTTCGAAACCCTCCTCGCCAAGGATGTCGGAGTGGTCATAGTACGGCGCGCCGACCAGGAGATCGTCGTAGCCGTTGCCGGTCACGTCGCCGGCCCACGCCACGGAGAAGCCCCGTTGTTCGCCTTGCTCCGGGTTGTCGGACAGCCAGTCCGTGTCATCGCTCAGCCCTAGGAACTCGCCTTCCCAAAGCTTGCTTTGAATCGGTGAATCCCCCTGAAGGAGCAGCAGGTCCGCCAAGCTGTTGCCCGTGACGTCGCCGGAAAGCAACGGCGTTGCGCCGCTCGTGTTGGCGGCGATGGACAAATCCGCGTCGTTGGCCTCCGCCGGGCCGGAGCTGGGGCCGGCGAGCCCGTCCTCGCTTCCGTAGAAGACCAGCAGGCGGTTGCCGTGGTCACGGTCGGCGATGGCGATGTCGCTCATTCCACTGCCGTTGAAGTCGCCCAAACCCGCCGTGGGCGACGTTGTTTCACCCGAAGAGTGTCCGTAGTCCCGGAACACCCAGTCCGCGTCGTTGACCGAAGAGGCCTCGATTCCGTTCGGGCCGCCCTTGAACAGCAGGATTACGCCGTCGTCATCATGGGGAGAGGGCCGTGACTGCAGCGCCACCAGGATATCGGCGTAGCCGTTCCCGTTGACGTCGCCCGCTGGCGCCACCCATTGGCCAACCCCCATGTTATTCTCCGTGCCCTGGAGCACCCAAGCGTTGTTCTCCGAAAACCCGTTAGGCCCCCCGTAAAACAGCCACGCGCCGCCCTGGCGTTCTACGCCTGACGGCGAACTGAACGCTTGGGGATCGCCAACGAGCAAATCGGAGTAGCCGTTGTTGTTGACGTCGCCCGCCCACGCCGCGTCGAGTTGTGAGCCGGAGATAAAGCCGTCGTGGTCCCAGTCCGGATCGGGGAACAAGTCTCTCGTGCCTTGCGATTCGCTGTGGTTGTGATTTCCCTGGGCGTTCAACCCTTGCCCGGGCGACCCGTACCAGACGTATAGGCGGGAGGCGCCTTGGCGGCTGGTGAACGCAAAGATGCCGGACGCGCCGGAGCCGGTCGGATCGCCCACCGTCCCGATCCCGTTGCGCCCGAGGGCGTCCCCCGCG
>SLHB01000076.1 GCA_007136375.1 Candidatus Hydrogenedentota bacterium | reverse complement strand
CCGGGTCTCGTGGGCCTCCACGGAACCGTGGCTGGCTTGGTACATGTTGAACCACATGCGCAGCACCGAACGGGGCGTGCCGTTGTAGTACCGGGCGCGGCACATCATGCGGCTCACCTTGTAGTCCGGGTCGTCCGGGCTCGCGCCCCGGTAGGGGCGGTCCGTTGGGTCGGAGTCGATCCAAATGTAGTCGCCGTCGTCGATGCCCAACTCTTTGGCGTCCTGCGGGTTGATGTCCACGTAGGATTCCCCGACCCAAGGCGCGCGCTTGTCTTTCCGGTAGACGTCCCCGAAGGGCCCGAAGTAGGCCGCGATGAAGTCCAGGTCCACCGGCGTCGTGTGAGCGCCGTGGCGGTACTTGGGCGTGAGGAACAGGAACTGAAGCCCGTGCTCCTCGCCGGGGTGCTTGGAGGCCATGAGCTCGTCCGGCGTCATGAAGACGTTGCGCACCTGGCGCGTCTCGCTGCTCCGGTCGTCCGGGTCAAGCCCATAGGCGCTCGGCGCGTGGGGCCGCAGGGAGTCATGGGGCGCGCCCACGATCACGTTCGGCTCGTGGGGCGTCGCGTCCACCGGCTCCCGGTACACGGGAAGGTTCTCGCCGTACTCGATGAACTCCCGCTCCTCCCGGTAGAACTCCAGCCGGCCCGTCTTCGTATACCAGGGCTTGCTCTCTTGCGTCTGCTCCCAGCCGCCGACCTTGGGATAAGTGCGCAGCAGTTGCAACGACGGAACGCCCCGCCGCGCGCGTTCCTCCAATTCAGCGAAACGGTAGCCGCGCAGGCCACTGCTTGCGTCCACGATCCGTTGCAGGTAGACATCCACCCGGCCTTCGCCGACAAACTTCCAGTAGTCGACGAAGCGGCTGTCGCCGGTAAGCTCCGCCAGCTTTTCGGACACGCCCGCGTAGGTCTCGATGTCGCTGCGCGTGTCGAAGATGCGCGGAAGGGGCGTTCGCGGAAAGACAGTGACAAAAGGATTCGTCACCGATCCGCACATGTCCGGATGCTTGAACTCGCCCCAGGAATCCACGCCAAAGACCACATCGGCGTACTCACAGGACATCGTCCACCACCAATCGTTGATGATGATGGCCTCCATCTTCGGCAAGGTGTTGTGAATCACGTCGTAGGACCACTTCGTGTTGCCGAGGATGGAGTTCGAATTGGACAACCACATGGATTTGGTCGGTGCGGGCATGTGGCTGTCGCCCGTGAGCATGGTCTCGCCGGCGCGCAGGGGACGATCGCCGTAGTTGTAGTAGTGGGCGGACTCGTACTTGAAATAGCTTGCGGTCCGCGCCGGTTCATCGGGATCCAACTCGATATCGAAGGGATTCTCCGTGATGTACTGAGGAAATCCGTTGAACAGCGCCACGCGGTAGTTGCCCGCGTAGCTGCCCGGCGATCCGCCCAAGTGGCCAATGTTGCGCGTGAGCGCGGCGACCAGGAAAATCGCCCGGTCCTTGAGATCCGCGTTGAAGAAGTGGTTCGGCCCCATGCCGTGGGCGAGGAGCGTCTTCGCGGGATGGGCCGCGATCTCCCGCGCCAGCTTCACGACGGCGTCCTCGGGCAGCCACGTGATCTTCGAGACGGAATCCGCGCCGAAGTCGTCCAGGTATTCGCGAATGAGGCTGTACAAGGGCCGGACTTCCACGGTCTCGCCGTTCACCGCCTCCACCGTGTACCGGCCGTCCAAGGCCGGGCGGAGGCCGCGGCCCTCAAAATGCTCGCCCACCTCATCCCGGTTCACGGGCGCGGGTCCTTCCGCTCCGGGATCCCAAACGACGAAATCGCCCCATTGCCGGCGCATGGCCGCGGGAATGAACTGAGTGGACTGCGCGTGGTTGGGGTCCGGCTCCTCGCCGTCTTCGAGGATTCTCGTGTAGTTGGACAAAGGCGCCTGCTGATAATCCGGGAATACTTCGGAGGCGCGCAACAGTTGAAGGGTGTCCGAGCGGACAAGCAAGGGCAGGTCGGTGAAGCTGTGCACGAAGCCTTCATCGTACAGGCCCTCGTCCATGATGATCCGCGCCAGCCCGAGTGCCAGAGCGGCGTCCGTGCCGGGGCGAATGATGAGAACCTCGTCGGCTTTGTTCGACGTGGATTGGTACTCCGTGGCGATGGTGACAATCTTGGCCCCGTGTTGACGGGCCTCCGTCAACCAATGGCCATCGGGCATCTTCGTGGAGATCCAGTTCAGCCCCCAAATGGTGATGAGTTCGGCGTTCTCCGCCGTAAACAGATCGAACTCCACGGTCTGCTGGCCGGTCACCATGGGGTGCCCCGGCGGCAAGTCGGTGTGCCAACTGTAGCTGTCCCAACCGCGCGCGCCCACGGCGTCTTCCGGCCCTGTTCCCCGCACGTGGGCGTCCAAAAGGGCCAGGGAGTTGGCGAAGCGGTTCAAGCCAAAGATTCGGGTGGCGCCGAGGAACGGCATGCCTCCGCGGACTTTGAGCGTCTGCGTGCCCGCGCCTCCAGTGACCTCCACCATGGCGGGGTCATAACCCTGCGCCATCAGCTTGGCTTGGCCCTCTTCGCCGGAATAGGTCTCGGCGATGTCCACATAGGCGCGGGCCACGAGCGCGTAGGCCTCGTCCCACTCCATCCTGATCCAGCCTTCCTTGCCGCGCTGGAAGTACTCTTCGGGCGCCCGGCCCGTCTCGGGGTCGCGGGGGAATCCGGCCTCCGCCCAATCGCGGAATCCCTTCCGCACCATGGCGCCTTTCACGCGGCGATCGCCGTAGAAGCGCTTCGCCAGGGCGAGCCCCTTCTGACAACATCGGGGCTCCCAACGGCTCGACGCGCGGAAGCCGTTCAGATCCTCCGCTTGGCCATAGCCATAGGTCGGGCCAATGCGGACCACCACGCCGTTGCGCACATAGGCGGTGAGCAAGCAGTTGTGCGTGTCGTTTGGCGCGCACAGAAACGTGAACGTGCTGTCATGCCGGGCCATGTCCCGGTAGATGCGCTCCCAGTCCCGGTTGGGGTAATGGCGGAGCGGGTTGTCCACGATGGGCGTGAAGCGCTGAAGCGCCAGCCCATCGCCCGCCATCGCCGCCAGTCCGGCGGCCGCCGCGCCACGCAAGAATTGCCGCCGTGATATGTCCTGATTCGCCACCTGTCTCTCCTCCAGTTTCCGGCCGCCCCGCCGCCGTTACTCCGTCACCACCATCACGCCCGTCATCACCCCAAAGTGACCGGGAAACGAACAGAAGAAGGGGTACTCCCCGGGGCCCGGCGCGGTGAACTCCACGGTCACGGAATCGCCGCCGCCAATCATGGGCGTGTACGCAATAACCCGATCCCGCACGGCGTCCGTCACATAGTGATTGTCCAGACTGCCGCCGGATCCCAGGATCTCGGCGCCCATGCGAACGGGATCGGCGCCCGGCTCCACGATGACCACGTTGTGCCCCATGCGGTGCAACGACATCCGCCCCACATGATCCAGACGCAGCCGCACGGGCTGACCCGCCGGAACGGTGAAGCGGTCCGTGCTGAATCGCATGTTGTCGTCGCTCGTGATGCGCACCTTCACCACGCCATCATCCAGAACGCGGACCGTCTCCACGGGCGCCAACGCTCCTTCGCCGCCGTCGGCCGCGCCGACGCCACACCCCGCGGCAATGACGCACACCGCCAACACCGCCGTTGCCCGGGCCCAATCGCGCATGGAACAAGCCTCCCTTTTTCTTGGCCAAACAAACCTAATCCAGATATGCGATATCGCTAATCTACCGCTTTTCCGCCGCCGTGTCAAGTCCAGTGACGGGATAAACAAGGAAAGGGTAAAACCGGGGCGCGCTCGGCACGCAACAGGACTCCAGAGAGAAGATGCTGCGCCCCGGGACGCCCGCTTCTGTCTGGAGCAGCGGCGCGGAAGCCGTGTGAAAGCAACTTTCGTCTACCGCGTGAGGATCTTTATCTACTGCGAGAGGCCGCGATACTGCGGCAAACTTAACATCCAATAATGATACGATTGCACTTCCTATCACGGATGATTGGATTCCGGGTCCATAACTGCCGCGCCATCAGACACGGAATCACACCCAGAGGCGTCCAACGTGACTTTCGAACAGGAGACACGCTGGAGGGCAATCCCATGAAGACTGCTTTGTGCACCGTCGGAATCGTGTTTCTCGCCTGCGTTATGGGCGGCGGCGCTCACGGAGACGCCGGCATCGCACCCGTCGAGGACGAGCGCTGGCGCGTCGCTTTCACGGAGACGTTTGGGGCGGAGAATCCCCGGGAGGTCCACTACGTGCTGGAGGTGGAGGACCGGCAGCGCGGCGAAAGGCCGGAACTCGTGGTGGTGGAGCCCTTGCTTACTCCGGAGGAGTTGGCCGTTGACCTGCGCATCATTCGCGGGACGACGCTGGTCTTCCAGTACCGGGTGGTTCCGTATCAGCCCAACGCGGAGGGGGTCATTCTGCTGGATCTGGAGACCCACGAGACCATCGACGCCTTCTTCGGCCTTGGTTTCGCCCTCTGTCCCGGCGAGCGGTTTTGGGTTTTCCAACGCCTCATCCGGCCGCGCCCGCCTTCCTCATCGCAGTCGGCCGTCGTGCTGCTCTACGACATGGACCGGAGCCCGGAGGAGAACCGTCTCGCGATGGACGGCGCCGATCCCCGTATTGACGCCGGTTTCCCGGTGTATCCGTCGTACTACGCGGAAAACCTGACCTACCGCTGGGAGGAGCAGCTCGAGTCGGAGAAACCGTGGTATCGCCGGGCCTCGCCGTTCCTGTGGCGTGACAACGGCCGCGAAGCCGTGTTCCTCGTTACCGAGGATCGCGGCGACGCCCCGGAAACGGCGCTCGTCCACCTGGATTTCGGCGCCGGAGTCAGCCAGCCCCAGATCCGGGAGCGGCGCCTTGACTACCAGGCCCTGGCGGACGCGGCGGCGGAGGATCGGACGGAGCCCGGCGGCTTAGAGACGCCGCAATTGATCCACGCCCGGGCGTTGGAGTGGGCGGACGAGGAGGAAGAGCAAGTGCGGCTGAAGCTTGACCTCGGCCGCGACCCTCTCACGGCGCCCTTGCCATAGGCGGCTGCCCGGCGGGGGGCCGGGGAATCCGCGGCCCCCGCCGGACCAAGAAAGGATCAGGCGGACGCGTTCGCCTCGGCCCAGGAGATCTCGCCGCCAGCGCCGATGGCGATGGGGCCATTGATGGCGGGCCAGTGGCGGCCATGGCTCTTGAGCACGAACTCCTCCTTGCTCAGGGCGTAGGCGGGACTGATCTCCACATCGAAGGGCGGATAACCCTCGGCGTCCTTGGGCACGGGCGCGCCGGCTTCGACGAGCCACGCGCCCCAGTGGCGCCGCATGTGGTCCCGCGCTTCGAGGACGCTTCCAGCGCCTTCAAACTGCTTGATGGGCGTATACTCGCCCATGGCGCGCAGCTCCAGGTTGACCGGGGCGCGTTCCACAAACTGGAGCGCGTCGAAGATGAAGGTCTCGAACTTGTAGCCGTTGGGCCCATCGGGACGGACATAATTGCCCGCGCTGTCCACATGAGGGATCTTCTTATGGGCGCGGTGCCACGGGAATTGCTGGTAGTTGGCGTAGACCCGCTCGATGAACGGCACGGAGAACACGTGCATGGCGGGATTGCCGGCGAAATGCACGGGGTTTCCGCGGGCGTCCACCTCCAACAGTTGGGGGTAAAAATCCAGCTCGGAGTACTCGATCAGGCGATACTGCCCGTCACATAGGCAATGGACGCCCACAGGCTCGCGGAGCTCCGTCTTACGGCGCACCTTCGAGGACATCTCGCTCCCCTGCCGGACGTGGTAGCCGATGAAGACGGGGTCGGCCACCTGGACGGCCCAATTGTCCACCTGGAAGTAAGTCAGCGTGTCAATGCCCCGGGCGTGGCAATCGGCTATGACGCCGCGCTCCGCAAGAGCCGGAATACAGCCGCCATGGCCGTTGGGACTCTTCGCGAGGCGGCAGGGCTCTTCGAGCATGAAGCGGCCGTGCTCATCCACGCAGGGGACCATGTCCTGCTGAAAAAAGTAGACGTTCTCGCGGCCCAGGCCGAAGTACTGATTGGCCTCGAAGAACTCCCGCGTGGCCGCCTCGTTGGCGCCGCTCACCATGATGTACCAAGGCAGGATGCAGCGATAGCGGCGTTCAAGGTTGAGAATCTTCTCGGCGTGATACTGGAACAGGGACTTGCCCGTGATGGACCCGACAGGGTAGGCGCCCTTCGGCCCGTCGAAACCGAGGCGGGTGCCTTGGCCGCCGGCCACCATGATGACGCCCACCCGGCCCTCGGCGAGGCGCACTTCACCGGTCTCGAAGGCCTCCACCGTATCGCCGTGAGACATGTCTGGCTCGGGAATCACGTCAACAGGGTCGATGCAACTGAAATGCTCCGCGGAAGGCTCATTGTGGATCCACTCGTCGATCAAGCGGGCCATGAGAGGAAAATCGACGGTGGCGACGCTCTCTTGCAGGACGCCGCGCTCTTCCGCCGTAAGATTGTCCCAAAACCGAAGGACATGTTCCTGCCCGTATTGCTCTAACGTTTCGCGGAGGTCTTCCACACGTATCGCCATGCCGGCTGTTTCTCCTGTCCGTTGCCTTTCGAGCCCTCTCCCCGCCCCCGCCGCTTCCAAGGCGGCCTGTCTCACCTAACGCGCGGCGCGCCGGACCCCTCCGGCATGGAGATCCGTCACGAGTCCCCAATGACGGCGATGACCTGCAGGCTGTCCTCCACGGACCGGCCGTTGGACACGACGTTGAAGCGAACTTCAGCCGCGCGCCGTCCCGCTTGCGCGTCCGGGCGTACGCCGATGTCGATGTGAGCCGTCCCGGGATCGTCTCCCTCCCGGACTTCCGCGTGGTAATCCGAGCCGGTCACTTCGATTCCTTCGATGGAGAGCGGTTCATCACTCGTAATGTCGGCGGTCGCGATGACGTCCGTGCCCGGAGCAAAGCTGTCGGAAAGGCGGAACCGCCGCTCCGACACGGCGTAGAAGGAGACGGTTTCGCCCCGGACCGCGCCGCGAAGCTGGGGCAACCGCTCGAGATTCGTCTCCACATAGAAGTACTGGGCCACGGGACCGGTCTCGCCCCGGGGCGCATAGGTCACGCGCACGTCGTACTCCGCGTATCCCTCCTGCTCCCACTCGTCCTCCGGCACTTGCTCCACGGCCAATCGCAGGGCCTCGGGGTTGCCTAGAGGGGCCGCGCCGGTAATCTCCACGGGCGTGTCCGTGAGCTGGCGGATACGGATGGTCTCTTCCACCGCGCCGCCGGCGGGAATCTCGCCAAAGTCGATTTCCCGGGGCTCCATGGAGAACTCTGGATCCACCCGGGCCCGCACGCGGACGGGGAAGCGCAGGTTCCGCGGATCGTTCGTGAGTATCGTAAGCTCGTAATCCGACTGGAAGTCGTGCATGAGATAGGGATTCACCGCCACCGTCATGGAAGTCTGGCCGCCCGGGGACACCCGGTTCGATTGGATGTCGCCCACGGTGCAGCCGCATTCGGTCATGACGTCGTTGATGCGGAGTTCGCGCTGGCCTTCGTTGTACACGACCAACTCGAAGGTCGTGATCTCGTCCCGGGCGATGACGCCAGCGTCAATATCCTGCGTCTCAACGGCGATGCGCGGCGCGTTGGAGGGGTCGGAACCCATGGGCGGCAGCAAGGAGCCGTCCTCTTGGGCGGCGCCCCGGCGCTCGGCGTCGCGGCGCACGGCATCCAGCCAGTCCTCCCCTTCCGCGGGCCCGGAGCCGTCCCGGAGCATCGCGTAGGCCAACAGCAATACGCAGGCGAAAACGATTATCGTTACGATAGTGCGCGCGGGTTTACGCATGGCGCGTTCAGTGTCCCTTAGATTGTGTCTCGGAAGTCTGGGCCAGACGCCTGGCGGCCGCGGCGGATCCCGTTGAAACCGGCGTTACCCAGCGCGCAACGGGACGCCATGACGCTCGGCGGCCGCGTCCAAGCTGGCGTCCAAAGCGGCGTAGACACCGGCGTCCACCGGCCCCACGGTTTCCAGGGCGAGCAACAGCGCGCCCACCACAGGCTCATACTCCGGCCGCACAAGCCGCGCGTCCGGGGACTCGCGGCGCACGGTGAGGCGCATCGCGTCGATGAGCACGGGGCTCCGGCTCTTGTAGACGCCGCCGGCCAGGACGACGTCGAAGGCGGTTTGATTCATTTCGAGCCGCCGGGCCACGGCGTTCACGGTGGCTCCAAGATGACGGCCAGCCTGCTCCAGAACGTCGCAAGCGGCGGGACAGCCCTCCCAAGCCGCCTGCGCCACGACAGGCGCCAACGGCTCCAGGGCGTCCCGGGATATTCTACCATGATAGAGGGCCGCGAAGAGATCATCGGCGTCCGTGCAGCCGGCGTGCGCGGCGATGCGCCGGGGAAGGATGTCCGCGCTGATGAGGCCGTCGCGGACCTGCCACACGGCCTGCAGGCCTTCCTCTCCAATGTGGAGCCCGCTGCCCCGGTCGCCGAAATCGGGGCCGAGCCCGCCGGCCCCGGCTTCCCTCCCCTCCCGGTTTCTGCCGGAGCAGTTGGAGCCCGTGCCAGCAATCATAACGACGCCGTGATAATCCCGCGTGCCCGCCCGCAACGCCGCCATGCTGTCGTTGCGGAACACCCGGGGGATCGCGCCCAATAGGGGCGTGAAGATGCGCTCCTCCAGCATTTCATAATCTTCGGGCACATCCGCGCCGGCCACCCCGAGTCCGGCGGCGGCGATGTCTTCCAGGCCCAAGCCCGCGTCGGCGAGCGCGGCCATCACGGCCTCGCGGTTCTCTTTCGCCGCCGCCTCGACGCCCTTGTACTCATAGTTTCCGGGACCGGCCTTGCCGAAGCCCAAGATCCGGCCGGCGCCGTCGCTCACAAGGCAGAAGGTCTTGGTGCCCCCAGCGTCGAGCCCGAGACAATACTGTTCCGCTGTCCCCACGCCATCGTCTCCGTTCCGTGTGCTTCTTCGCGAGATTCCGCTTTTTCTAAAGAATTCCGCAAGGTTTTGCAAGAAAGTGGTGTAAGGTTCGGCCCGTTTTCCGAGAATCTCCCCCGAAGAACCTGAAGGACCCGGCGCGTCCGGGCGCTGCAACCTGACGCGGCCGCATTGTACAGAAGCAGGACCGCCCAGCGCCACGCCGTTCGCGAAACAGCGCCCGCAAAGGGCCCGTCCGAGGCGGCATACGGGTGACGCCGCGGGCAATATGGCATGATCCCCGCTTTCTCGGGTAAAATCCGCGTAGAGTCGGCCGGCGCTGTGAACGCGGGGCCGATGGAGGGGGTGTGTGCATGAGCCCCGAGCCGCGCGGCGGGGATAAACGCATGCGGCAGGGAGCTGGCGCGGAGGGTTTATTGGGAAGGAGTTTTCATGAGTAAGATCTTTCTGGTTGATGACGACACGGATCTGACGGAGCTGATGCAGTCGCGCCTGACCAAAGAGGGCCATCAGGTGCACACCGTGAACACCGGCGAAGGCGCCTTCGAAGCGGCCAAGAAGTTCAAGCCGGACATCGCGGTGTTGGACGTGATGCTGCCCGAAGTGACGGGCTATCAGATCTGCCGACGGATCCGGAAGGATCCCGAGCTATATCCGATCGGCGTGCTTGTGCTCACGGCCTTGGGCGAAGAACCCGAAATGATCCACGGCCTGGAGCAAGGCGCCGACGATTATCTCGCGAAACCCTTTAAGATGGAGGTGTTCAACGAGAAGCTTGGGGCGCTGGAATCGCTGCTCTCCACCGTCAAACAACGCCACCCCATCACTCAGCTTCCCGGCACGGACGCCATCAAGCGGGAGATCAACTTCCGTTTGGCCCGCGGCAGCGCCGTGGGCGCCTGCTACATCACCGTCACCGGGTTTAAGCCCTATTGCGCCGTCTACGGCCGCGAGGGCCAGAAGCGCGTCCTCTCTTTCATGGGCAACCTTCTCACCCGCCTAGCCCGGGACATGGGGATCTACGAATGCACATTCGCCCACATGGGAGGCGAACACTTCGTCGGGCTGCTCAATTTGGACGATTATGAGCGCTACTGCAACGCGCTTATGCGGATTTTCGACGAGAAGATCCTGGAGATCTACAACCAGGAAGACCGGCAGCGGGGCTACATCCTCGCCAAGGACAAGCGAGGCCGGGAGGGCAAGTACGCCCTCATGGCTCTGTCTATCGGCGTCGCCCACACCCAGCACCGGGCTCACAAGAACGCGAAGAAGCTCTTCGAGGTTCTTGCACAAGCCCGTGAGGTGGCCCAGCCGGACGGCAAGAGCGTCATGTTTGTCGACCGGCGCAAGAGCGAACGCTGACGCCAGGCCGATGCGCCTTATTGAAAAATACAAGGGCGTGTGCGTGTTCTGCTCGTCCTCCAACAGGGCCCCAGAAGCCTGTTTCGAGACGGCGCGGCGGTTGGGCGCCGCCATCGCTCACGAAAACCTCCCCCTCGTGTTCGGCGGCGTGCGCACGGGGCTCATGGGCGCCCTCGCCTCCGCGGCGGCGGACGCCGGCGGCGTGATTTGCAGCATCCTCCCGGAAGACATGGCCGTCCGGGGGCTCGCTTTCGAGGCGGGCAGTCAGAACCGCCAGATCGTCACTTCGGGTCTCGCGGAGCGGAAGCGCCTCATGGCGGCGGAAGCGGACGCCTTCGTGGCCTTGCCCGGCGGGGTCGGCACGTTGGAAGAATTGGCCGAGTTCATCGCCGAGAAACAGTTGGGGTATCACAACGGCCCGGTCGTGATCCTGAACGCCGACGGCTACAACACGCCCGTAGTCGAGCTCTTCGATGGTTTCATTGCGCAGGGGTTCTCGCGGCCCTCCTTCCGGGAGCTCTACCACGTTGCCGACTCCGTGGAAGACGCCATGGATTATCTTACCCGCTACACGCCGCCAGAGGTGGAGTCCAAGTGGTCCTAGGCCCCCACGGCGAGGCCTGGCTTCAAGCGTGCATCGGACCGCCGCATCCGGTACTATGGGCCGCGAACCTGAACGGATGACCAGCCCTCTTCCGCTAACCTGAACCCGTTCCGGCCGCAAGGGAGAACCGGCGGGCGGGCGCATCCGTTGGCGGCGGAGCATAGCGGCCAGACAGGACGGCCCCGTGGCCCGCGCGCGGCGCGGGTCTGGGCGGCGAAGGATGGGCGGACGTCTCATGGCGGACATGAAGAACAAACTGCGCGGCCTGCTGGAACAGCACGGCGTCATGACGGGCGCCCAGTGGCGCGCGCGGCTCGGCGAGCTTGAGGCCGAACGCGAGGCGGGGCTCCACGAAATCCACACCGTGGTGGACGGCGAAGCAGTGGAGAACGAAGGCGGCGCCTTCTTCCGCGTCCGCACGGTCTACGAAGCGGAAACGCCCCACGGGGCGGCGCGCCTGGGCGCGGCCCTTGACGCCCGGGCGGAACACATCGCCACGACCGCCAACAACGCCGCCCTGGCCGACTGGAACCCCGCCGCGGCCCTCTACATCGACACAGAAACCACGGGGCTGGCGGGCGGGACGGGCACGGCCGCCTTCCTTGTTGGCGCGGGCTATTTCGAGGATGGCGTTTTCGTCCTGGAGCAGTGCTTCATGCGCGACTTCGACGAGGAAGAAGCGATGCTCCGCCACCTCGCCGCGCTTTTCCGCCGTTGCGGCGCCGTGGTCAGCTACAACGGCGTCTCCTTCGACGCGCCCCTGCTCCGCTCCCGCTTCATCGGCAACCGCCTCCCCTTTCCCCTGGACGCCACGCCCCACTATGACTTGCTCCACGCGGCCCGGCGCCTGTGGCGTCCGCGCATCGGCGATTGCCGCCTGTCCCACGTGGAAGAGGAAATCCTCGGCGTCACGCGGCAAGGCGACATTCCCAGCCACCTCATTCCCGAGATTTGGTTGGACTACATCCGCTCGCGGGACGCCCGCAAACTCGGCCGGGTCTTCTATCACCACCGGATGGACATCCTGTCCCTGGCCGCGCTGACGGGCCTTGTGTCGGCCTGCCTGCGCGCGCCCGACGGCGCCGGCTTCGCCCACGCCGAAGACCGGCTGAGCTACATGCGCCTGCTGTTCCGCCAGCGGCGGTATGACGACGCCGTCGCGGCCGGCCAGGCGCTGCTCGCGGAAGCGCCCCCGGATCCGGTCCGGAACAGCGCCCTGCGGCTCTTGGCGGAGGCTCATAAGCGGCGGCAAGACTGGCGGGCCATGGCGGAAGCCTGGGAAGCGCTGTTGGAACGCGAGCCCCGCTCCTTGGAAGCGCGCCATGAATTGGCGAAGTATTACGAGCACCGGGCGCGCGATCTCGCCGAGGCCAGGCGCCATTGCGCCGAGGCGCTCCAACTCATCGCCACGGCGGAGGCCCTGCAGCGGGGCGGCGGGCTGCCTGGATGGGGCCGGCCAGACTTCGAGCACCGCCTGGCGCGGCTGGATCGGAAAGCGGCGCGGGCGCGGCGCCGATAGATTGAACCCTATGCGGCCTTCCGATTAGCGGCCTTCGACGCGAAGCAACAGCGTGTGGCGTTTCAGCGTCCGCAGGGCGAGGAACAGGGCGAGGCCGACAGCGAGGGCCGCGCCCGGCGCAAGGTACGCCTCGTATGCGCGCTGGAGCAAGAACGCCTCGCTCATCTCCATAACCGCGAAGCCCGCGAAGAACAGGAGCAGTCCTGAGTATTCGCGGCGCAGCACCGTGCGCAGGCAGAAGGGCATGGCCGGCCGCGTCCACAGCCGGAAGTTGGGCATGACGGCGGGAGTCCGCGCGGCGTAGTCCCGGTAGGCGGCGCCAAACTCGGCCGCCAGGAACTCCTCTTCGGCCAGCATTATCCGCTCATAATAGAGCCAGTAGAGGGGAATCGCCGCGCAAGCGAACCAGACGACGCTTGGAAACAAGATCAAGCCCAGGAATATCAGGAAATTGGCCAGATAAAGGGGATGACGGGCGACGCTGTACATGCCCGTTACGTTGAGCGTGGCGGCCTCCTGCCGGCTCGTATTGCGGCCGGACGTGCCCCTCGGGGCGTGGCCAACAATGTAGGCGCGCAGCAGAACGCCGAGACCCGCAAGCGCCACGCAAGCAAGCTCCCATGCGGCGTCGGCGAAGGCGCCCAGCCGTTGGTAGGCGGCCGCCGAGTCGTGTATGGCGAGCAGGACCAATGGGACGAGGACGAACGGCGCCTGGCCGCGCCAACGGAACAGCCAGTGGCCGTGTCTACAGAGTGTGTCGCCAAGCATGGACGCGGAACCCTTTCCTTCTAAGCTCGTGAACGAGATACAACCCTAAAACGCAGGCGCGGCCAAATTATTCAATCTCCCCTCCGAAACACCGGGCCGCGACTGTCGCGCGAAACAACTGTACCGCCATAGGCGCCGGGCGCACAATAGCAAAAGAAGGCCCGTGCGACATGGCCCAACGGGTTCGTGTAAGATGCCCGCTCGGCGGCCCCCGAAAGGGCCGGACGCGCCCCGGCGAAGGGATCTGTGTTCGCGAGGCGCCGGGCGCGAGATTCGCGAACCTGGCGCAAGCGCGCGGTCGCTTCCGCCACTAGCAATGGAAGGCTTGGCGGCTACTGCCCTATGCTCATAGCGGAATCACTCAGCAAAACCTTCTACATGCCCCGGTCCGCGCCCATCGAGGCGGTGCGCGGCGTGTCATTCACTGTGGAGCCGGGCGAGATCCTGGGCCTGTTGGGGCCCAACGGCGCGGGCAAGACCACCTTGCTGCGCATGCTCGCCACCATCCTTGCGCCGACTTCCGGACGCTGTGTCGTCGACGGCGTGCCGGCGGACACGCAACCCGACGAGGCGCGGCGCCACATCGGGTTTCTCAGCGGGAACACAAAGCTGTATGGCCGGCTCACGGGCCGGGAGCTGCTCCGCTACTTCGGGCGCCTTTTCGGAATGACGGAAGCCGCCATCCGGGAGCGGACCAACGAACTGGTCCAGCTCCTCCACATGGAGGCTTTTGCTGATCGCCGCTGCGACACCCTGTCCACGGGCCAGGCGCAACGGGTCTCCATCGCCCGGGTCATCCTCCACGATCCGCCCGTGCTCATCCTCGACGAGCCCACCCTGGGCCTGGACATCATGTCGAGCCGAACTATCCTCGACTTCATCCGCGAAGCCCGCGCCCGGGGGCATAGCATTATCTTTAGCACCCACTACATGACGGAGGCGGAGTTGCTCTGCGACCGGATCGGGCTCATCCACGATGGGGAAATCCTCGCCCTAGGCCCCACGCAAACACTCCTTGACAAGACCGGCGCGGCTAACCTGCAGGACGCTTTCCTGGCTCTGGCCGAACCCAAGGGCGCGGACGCGCCATGAACACCCGCACCGTCTTCACTATATTCCGCAAGGAGATCCTGGACATGGTCCGGGATCGCCGCACCCTCATCGCCATGGTCGCGGTCCCGGTCGTGCTCTACCCAGCGCTGTTCCTCGCCGCCTCCCAGGCCATCGTGGTGCAGCGGGACCGCATCGAGGCCCAGCCGTCGCGGGTGGCGCTCCACGGTCCCGCCGTGTCCATTACGGCCGCGTGGCTGGACCAGAGCGGCGAGATAGAGATCATCGCGTCCACGGACCCAGAGCGGGAACTCCTCGCGGGCTTCCTCGACGCCGTAGTGACCGCGCCGGAGAGCAGCGCCAACGCGCTCCAGGAGGGCGGCGCCATGGCCATCGAGGTCTGGTTCGACGCCACGGAGTCCCGGTCGGCCCAGGCGGCGCAACGGGTGCAAGAGGCCCTCAACGAGGCGCGGGACCGCCTGGTGGCCGAGCGGGCGGAAGCGGCGGGCCTGAGCCTCGACTACGTCAACCCCCTGGACGTGGAGACGGAGAACCGCGCGCCCGCCGCGAAGACGGCCGGCGCCATTCTGGGACTCATTCTGCCGGTCCTCATGGTGGTGATGCTCGGCGTCGGCGCCTTCTACCCGGCGGTGGATCTCACGGCCGGCGAAAAGGAGCGGGGCACCTTCGAGGCCTTGTTGAGCACGCCGGCGTCCAAGCTTGAGATCCTGACGGGCAAGTTCTTGACCGTGTTTTCCCTCTCATTGTGTACGGGTCTGCTCAATCTCGCGAGCATGCTCGCCACGTTCGCGCTGCAATTGGGACAATTGGAGGCGGAATTCGGGGAAATGACCATTAGTTTTCCGCCCCACACCGCCATCACCATCCTCTTCGCCCTCATCCCATTGGCCTTTTTTATCTCGGCCATGATGATGTCCGTGGCGGTGCTGGCGCGGTCGTTTAAGGAAGCCCAGAATTTCGTCACTCCCTTCTTCTTCCTGATAACCTTGCCGCCAGCGTTGGCGGCCATGCCCGGCACGGACCTGGGCCCCATCACGCAATTCCTGCCCATCGCCAACGTGGCGCTCCTCTTCAAGGAGCTCATGACGGCCTCCGTGCCCGCCGAAACCATCTTCGCCGTGCTCTTCAGCACGACGATCTACGCCTTGCTCGGCCTTCTCGCCGCCACGTGGATCTTCCAGCGCGAGGACGTCATCCTCTCCCAGGAGCGGGGCATTCCATTGACGATCAACCGCCGGCATTTCAAGCGTATGGATTTGCCCACGCCCGGCCTGGCCCTCCTCCTGTACGTGTTCTGCCTGCTCCTCCTCTTCTACGTGGGCAGCTACGCCCAAAGCCGCAATATTTTTGTGGGCTTGCTCATCACGCAGTGGCTCCTCCTGCTCCTGCCCACCCTGGCCGTGCTCCTGTACGTCCGCGTGAACATCCGGACCGCCCTGGCCTTGCGGCTGCCTCCCGCCAAGTCCTGGCCGCCTTTCTTGCTCCTGATGCCCGCGTGGATGGTGCTCATCATCCAGTTCGGCGTGTGGCACAACGAGATCTTGCCCGTGCCCGAGGAGATGGAGCGGTACATGCGGAGCCTCTTCGACCCCAGCGCCACCGGCCTCGGCTTGCCGGCCATGCTCCTCATTCTCGCGCTGACCCCGGCCATCTGCGAGGAGGCCCTGTTCCGGGGCGCCATGCTCTCCGGCCTCCGCCAACGCCTCGCGCCCTGGGCGGCCGTGTTGGTGACTGGGCTTCTCTTCGGCCTCTTCCATCTCAGCATCTTCCGGATACTGCCAACGGCCCTCTCGGGCGTCCTCTTGGGCTACCTCGTGCTTCGAGGCCGTTCTCTGCTTCCCGGCGTAGCCGGCCATTTCATCATCAACGCGAGCGCGGTGCTCATCTTGGCGGAGGCGTTGCCCGATTCCCTTCTGTACTTCTTCATCGAGCAGGACGTCGAACAACAAGGCTTCCCCTGGTGGGTATTGGCGCCCGCCTGCGCCGTCTTCGCCGTCAGCGCGGCGTGGTACCACCGGGTCTGCCGGCCGGCGGCGGGTCCGGAAGGCGTCGTCGACGATACCGCTCCGGCCCGCGAATAGCCGCCGGCAACGCGCCCCTATCGCCGGGTTAAGCTAAGGATGCTGGGGCTACATACCCCTAAATCTTCCTTCAAAGGGGGACTTTCATGATCGGTTGATGGCGTATCACGTACACCAAGCTGATGCGCAATCACAAGGTTTTCCTAGTCATTGACAACAGTCAAATCTCCCTTGAATGGGGGTAATCCGAAGAGGCGGAGAATGTAAAGGGATCAAGGAAGCATCCTAACCCGGCCTGGGTTCATATACTAAGTGCAACACCGGCCGGCCAAGGGGCCGACTTGAGCGGGTGTGAGGTTGAAGGCGCGAGATTGCGAGCAGGAAAGGAAGACATCGTGGGCT
>SLHB01000519.1 GCA_007136375.1 Candidatus Hydrogenedentota bacterium | reverse complement strand
TTAGCGCCTTAAACGAGAGCCGCGTGGGCACGTGGGACGGCGAGAATCTCATCATCGACGGCATCACCGGGGAACCGTTGGACGAATAAGGCGGGCCGGGCGCCGCGCTATATCGCGGAGTAGCCGCCGCCGTCTTCGTCGCCGCCGGGAAAGAGACGGGCCACGAAGACGGTGGCGCGCTCGTGCATCTCCGTGGCCAACTCCTCCACGCGCCGGGAGAACCAACTGTGGGCCGCCAACGCGGGAATCGCCACGGACAGGCCAGCCACGGTGGTGACCAGGGCTTGCGAGATGCCGGCCGAGAGGACTTGGGGATTCCCGATGCCCTCGGCGGTGATGGCGTTGAACACCGTGACCATTCCAAGGACGGTGCCCAACAAGCCGAGCAAGGGGCTGACGCCGGCGATGATTTCCAGGACCGTGAGGCCCCGTTGCAGGGTCCCCATCTGGCTGCGCCCCGTGGCGTGCATCGTCTCCACGGCTTGAGCCCGGCCCAGCTCGCGGGCGTGGATGGTTTCCTCGATGATGCGCGCGAAGGGCGAGGGCGAACCTTGGCAGGCCTCCAACACGTCTCCCGCCGGCGCGCCAGACCCTGGCCGGGCCGTCAACGCCGTCAATGCGGGGTCAATGACCCGTTGCCTCCGGAGCGCGAAGGAGCGCTCGAGGATTATGGCCGCGGCCACAACAGAACATAGCGCGATCGGGGCCATCACCCAGCCCCCGTCCCGCAGTATGGCTATCGCTTCGGTCACCGTCTACCCTCGCGCCGCTCTAGAGTGCTGGCCGGCGGACTGGCCCTTGACGCAAACGCCGCGCCCCCGGCGGCGGCCCGCCACACGGCCTCGCAAGACCGCGGACAAGCAGACTTCCACCGGCGGCGCGGCACCAATCAGTACCCATACAATAAAGTGGGCCAAGTCCCTCGCCCTAGACCGAAACCTCCCAGCCGGGCTCGTATTCGCGGCCCCACAGCGCCTCAGCCTCGGCGTCGTCTTCGATCCGGCCGTTCTCGCCCAGGGTCAGGCCGCGGCCCACCCGGTAGGCGATGTTGCCCAGAAGCGGGAGAAGCGAACTCTTGTAGCCTTCCTCGATCTCCGAGTTGAGCTCCAAGGGCGTGTCGTTGCGAATGGCCGTCAGAAAATCCTCGCAGTGGGCGGGGTCATCGCTCGGGCCATCCTGCCGCTCGACTTCGCGGCCCTGGTCGTCGCGCAGGACATAACCGCTGCTCTCGACGATCATGCTGCCGTTGTCGCCGTAGAACGCGGCGCCAAAGCCGATACCCTCAATGCCTGGCACATTGCAACTCAGCCCTTCCCAAACGATGGTCTTGCCGTCGGCGAAGTCCATGGAGATGATATGAGTGTCGGGCGTTTCCTGGTCGTCGTCGAAGTAGTAGCGGCCGCCGGCGGCGGATACGCGGGTGGGATAGTCCACATCCAAGCCCCACCGGGACAGGTCGATGGCGTGGACGCCGTTGTTGCCCGACTCCGCCGTGCCCCAATGCCAGTGCCAGTGCCAATTGTAGTGGATGAGGTTGTCCTTGTACGGACGGCGCGGCGCGGGGCCCTGCCACAGATCGTAATCGATGTGGTCCGGCGCATCGGTCTCCTCGCCGTTGCCGATGGAGCCCCGGCTATTGGCGTACCAGGCCCGGGAATAGCGGACGTCCCCGATCTCGCCCGCGCGCACCCGCTCGACGCCTTCCACGACACCGGGCCACGACCGCCGCTGGTTGCCCATCTGCACGGCCTTGCCGTAGTGACGCGCCGCCTCCACGAGCAGCTCGCCTTCCCGGGGATTGTGACAACAGGGCTTCTCCACATAGACGTGCTTGCCGGCTTGCAGCGCCATAATGGCGGCCGGGGCATGCCAATGGACGGGCATGGCCAAGGCGACGGCGTCCACATCGGGATTCTCGAAGACTTCCCGCAGATCCCGGAGCGTCGCAGGGCGAAGGCCCGTGAATTCGTCCAAGGCGTTGGCGCATTGGTCCGCGCGGTTCAGATCCACGTCGCAGACATGACTGACGACGCAGTTGTCCAAGCCCGCGAAGCTCTGGGCCAACCGCGCGCCCCGGGAGAGGCCCACGACGCCCACGTTGATCGTGTTGTTGGCGGACTGCGCCGCGCCCGTGCTCGCGGCGAGGCCAAGGCCGGCCGCGGCGGCGCCGCCCGCGATGGTCCGCCCCAAGAATTGACGGCGATTGATTGGGATACCCATGTTCCTGTCTCCTTGTGTGTGTGCGCCCGGCGTAACCGGATCAGGATACCCATCCGCCGCGCCTGGAAGCAAGGGCAGGGACGCTGGAACGGACAAGGAGAGCGGGAGGGCGCGCTTACGCGCTTTCTAGGCTGTACTTCTTGAGGCGGTAGCGGAGAGAGCGGGTGGTCAGGCCTAGGAGCTTCGCGGCCTTGGTTTGGCTGTAGCGGGCGTTCCGCAGCGCCTGTTCGATAAGGTTGACCTCAATCCTTTCAATAAGCGCTTCGAGATCAAGACCGCCGGGCGGAAGTTGCGTCGCTTCTTCGGCCGGTTTCGCCACGAATTGCTGGACGCTCGTGGGCAAGTCGCTCAGCTCGACGCGGCCACCGTTGCAAAGGGCGACGGCGCGCTCCAGCACGTTCTCCAGCTCCCGGACGTTGCCGGGCCAATGAAAGGATTGCAGCGCGTCGTTGGCCTCTTTGGCGACGGTCACGGCAGGCAGGCCGAGTTTCGCGCTGTGGGCCGCCGTAAACTGGCGCACTAGAAGGGGGATGTCGTCGGCCCGCTCGCGCAGGGGCGGCACGACAATGGGAATCACATTCAGGCGGTAGTAGAGATCCTCGCGAAAACCGCCCTCCCGGGCCATGGTCTCAAGGTTCCGGTTCGTGGCGGAAATGATGCGGACGTCCACCTTCACGCCGGAGACGCCGCCGACGGGCATGACTTCGCTGTTGTCGAGAACGCGGAGCAGCTTCACTTGCAGCGGCAGGGGCATCTCGCCAATCTCGTCCAGGAACAGTGTCCCTCCGTCGGCGACGACGAAAAGGCCTTCCTTGTCGTCCACGGCGCCCGTGAACGCGCCTCCCTTGTGGCCAAACAGCTCGCTCTCCAACAGACTTTCGGGCATGCCCCCGCAATTGATGGCGACGAAGGGCTTGTTCGTCCTGGGGCTGAGTTGGTGAATCCCGCGGGCCACAAGCTCCTTGCCCGTCCCGCTCTCCCCGTGGATGGCCACAGTGCTCGGCAATTGGGCGACGCGGCGAATCATTTC
The DNA here is from genome assembly GCA_007136375.1 of Candidatus Hydrogenedentota bacterium. Taxonomy (GTDB): domain Bacteria; phylum Hydrogenedentota; class Hydrogenedentia; order Hydrogenedentales; family SLHB01; genus SLHB01. The sequence continues at coordinate 13,458 of SLHB01000519.1, read as the reverse complement.
GCGGACCCGTTCGATGGGCGCGCTCTTGCCCACGATATTCGCGAGGTCGCCGCGCTTCGCTTGTTCCTGGCGGTACGCCCGGTTTTCGCGGACGAGATCCCGTTGTTCAATCGCCCGCTTCACGACGAGGCGTATCTCGTCGTTCTTGAACGGCTTCATGATGTAGTCGGCAGCGCCCAGCTTCATGGCCTCGATGGCCGTCTCCACCGAACCGTGGGCGGTAATCATGATGGCCGGGGTCCCCGGGGCCTTCTCTTGCATCCAGGCGAGGAGCTTCATCCCCGCCGTACGGTCGTTGCCCATACGCAAATCAGTGAGCACCGCGTCGAAGGCTTCGGTCTCAAGCTGCTGTTGAGCGTCCTCCACGGCGCCCACGGCGGTCACGGCGTAGCCGTCCTTCCCGAGCACAATCTCGAGCAGCTCCCGCATGCTCTTCTCGTCGTCGGCCGCGAGGACGCGAAACGGTTTCGGGCTCACGGCTATACCGCCTCCTCATAGGCGCGCGCGGCGGGCAGGCGGATGGCGAAAGCGGATCCGCCCCGCTCCCGCGAGGTAACGCGGATCGTACCGTCGTGGGCCGTCACGATGCGATGACACACGGAGAGTCCCATGCCGACGCCTGTCTCCTTCGTGGTGTAGAAGGGCTCGAAGATCCGGGAGACCTGGTCGGGATCGATGCCGGGCCCTTCGTCCTCGACGCGCACTTCGACCACTCCTTGTTGGCGTCCCGCCGTAAGGGTCAGCACGCCTTCGCCCTCCATGGCTTCCGCGGCGTTATTGCCGATGTTGAGAATCACTTGCTTTAGCTCGGACCGACAGGCGGAGATCATACAGGCTTCGCCGGACAGATTGACAACAACTTGTACTGTGTCGAATCTCCGGGACAAACTCTCCCCGACTTCCTCCACGAGGGTCCGCGCGTCGAAGTGCTCCCGGCGCATCGCCGGCTCCCGGGCGAAATCCAGGAATCCGCCCACGATCTGGTCGAGTTGATCGCTTTCACGTATCGCGATTTGCGCCAACCGCGCCGTCATCTCCTGATCGTCCACGCTGTAACGCATTTCATCGGCGGCGCCGCGTATGGCCGCCACTGGATTGCGAATCTCATGGGCGAGGCCCGCGGCGAGCTCGCCAATAACCGCGAGGCGATCCTGCCGTTGGAGTTCCTGACGCATCTCCGCCATCTCCGTCAAGTCGCTAAAGGACGCGATGATGCCGGTAAGGTTGTGGCGGGCGTCGTGGATACGGCTCGTGGTGAGGCCGAGCAGCTTCACCACACCCGAGGCGGAACGGGCGTGGAACTCGTAGCTCGTAAAGTCCCGCTGAGCGCGTAGCGCGGTGACCACGGGACACTCCGCGTCGGTCTCCGTTCGCAACACGTCCTGCACGAGCCGTCCGATGGCCGCGCCTTCTGGCATGTCGAGTATCCGGTCGGCCGCCTTGTTCTGCGCGGCGATGACGCCCTGGCGGTTGGTGATCAAGAAGCCGTTGTTCATGTTGTCGAGCACTTCCCGCTGGAACTGCTGCATGCGGTGCAGGCGAAGATTCCAAAATCCGGAAATCGCGGCGGCAAGATAGAAGGCCAGGCATTGAATCAGAAAGTTATACGCCAGTCCCAACGGCGACAGGCCGGGATCGCCCGTGGGCGGCGCGCCCGCTTGAATCGCCATCACACCGCTGGCCAAGGTCGCGATGGCGAAGCCCTGCCACACGCCCAGGTACAAGCCAGCCTCGAGTATCACCACGGCGAACAGGAAAGTGAAGAAGCTCGTGGGCCCGCCGGTGAAGCTGACCGTGGCCGCGACCACGCCGAAGTCCATGAGAATCTGGGCCCACAGGAAGGGCGAAGGCGCGGAACGGCCTCGCCGCAATCCGAATAGGAACAGAATGCTGCTCACAAACCCCAAGGCGTAGAAGGCGAGCAGATAGGTCAGGACATGCGCGTCGGCGTGGCCGAGGGTGTACACGCCGGCGGCGGCTACTATCAGCACAAAGATGCGCACAAACCCCGCGGCCCACAAACGCGCATCCAATCCGGGCGCGGCCGGCGGCCGATTCTCTCCGGACACGGACTCCATCATCCATGCTTCTCCAGCAAGCGAGAAAAACCTTCGGGATCATTGCTGCGTTTAAAGGCCATATCCACGGTGATCACGCCGCGCCGGGTCAGCCGGTACAAGGATTGGTTCATGGTCATCATCCCCTCGCCCGTGCCAATCTCGATCATGGAAGGAATCTGCTCCAGTTTCTCGGAACGAATGAGCGAGCGGATGGCCGTGTTCGGCAACATGATCTCCAGCCCGAGGACGCGGCCTTGGCCGTCGGCTCTGGGAATCAACTGTTGCACGGTCACTCCTTCCAACACGAAGGATAACTGGGTGCGGATCTGCGCTTGTTGGCTCGCGGGGAACACGTCGACGATGCGATTGATCGTTTGCAGGGCGTCGTTGGTGTGCAGGGTCGCGAAGGCGAGGTGTCCCGTTTCCGCCACGGTAAGCGCGGCCTGAATGGTCTCGGGGTCGCGCATCTCGCCGATAAGAATGACGTCGGGGTCTTGCCGAAGCACATGCTTCAACGCGTTTTGAAAGCTGTGGGTGTCCGCGTTGACTTCCCGTTGATTCACCACGGACTGCTTATGTTCATGGAGGAATTCGATGGGATCCTCGATCGTCACGATGTGGAGATTCTGTTCACGATTGATGCGATCAATGATCGCCGCCAACGTCGTCGATTTACCGCTACCCGTGGGCCCGCATACCAGAACCAGGCCCATGGGGCGGTTGGCGAAGTCCGCCACGGCCCGGGGCAGGCCCAACTCGTCGAAGCCTTGAATGTCATAGGGAATGGCGCGAAAGGCCGCCACCACCGAGCCCCGGTCCCGGTAGACATTGAGACGGAACCGGCTGAGCCCGTCGATGCCAAAGGACATGTCCAGCTCTTTGTCTGTTTCGAAGGCCGCGATCTGCTCGTCGCCCATCACGCTATAGATCAGGTCCTCGCTCGTTTCGGGCGTCAATTCATCGAAGCCCTCCAGGGGTTCGAGATGACCGTGCACGCGGATCATGGGCGGCAGGTTGACGACGAGATGAAGGTCGCTGGCCCCGAGTTCGATTGTCTTGGTCAATAAGGTCTTAATGCCAAAGCTCATGACGGTTCCTTTTCCGCGCGCCCCCGCGGCCGCGCTCTCGACAGGAAGAATGAAAGACTCAACGGAGCCGCGCGCCTCAATCTGGGCGCGGCAGGGATTACCACGTTCCCCAATCCCCCGCTAGAGCACGAACGGCGCTCCTCGCGGCGGCCGCCCGCACCGGCGCCGCGGAACGTGGAGCGTGTCAGCCCGCGCCGCCCGCCGCCTGCGTCCGGGCCGCGCGCAACCGCTCAAAGTGTTCCGGCGTGACGTCAAGCTGCTTCCGGCGTGCTTCGAGAAGGGCCGCCGCGCGGCCGATGGCCGTCGCGCTTTCGAGCAACGCGGCGTACTCCACAAGGGCGTCCACTTCTAATGGATCCGAAAACCGCTCGGCGGACCGCTCGACCGCCTCCAGACCACCGCACAAATCAGGCCGGCAGAAGGCGTCCACAAGGGTCCTCGGCGCGGAGGTAACGCGTACGCTGAGGCCCGAGCGCATATGGTTCTCCACTCCATACCCTTCCATGTTCCGAACGCGAAGCGGAGTTGGCGGCGTCACACCCTTGAACATCCATTCTGAAAACTGGAATGACACGGCCCTCGTTTCCGCGATCACCGTAACCACCTTGAACGGCGGATCCGCCAGTCCGTGAAATACGAGGGCCGCCCAGTAGCCGACGACCGCCCCGGGCGTCATGCGCGAGGCCATCAGGTACGGGTCTGGCTGCACCTCCTCGGGCCGGCGCCCTGGCGGCACGGACACATACAGTCGCTTGCGCGGCGAGATGAGGCGCCCACGGCTCTTGTGATAGCTCAGCCACGCGTTGCGCGCGCTGGTGTTGACGGTCCCGTGCTCTGAAAAGTAGGCGTTTAGCTCGCTTACATGAAATACCGGATGTCTTTGCAGCAGATTTTTCGGTTGCATAATGGTCTCAAGGAGCGCGTGGATGGCCAAGCAATAAGATAAGCGGTTCAATAAACCTATCGGCCTTCCGTTTCGGACCCTTTACCTCTTGGGAGCGGCGTCGCTCCCTGCTCCGCGCCGTTAGTCCATGGGCGTCACGCGCAGAACCTCCTCTATCGTCGTCTCCCCCTTGGCCGCCTTGGTCAACGCGTTCTGCCGCAAGGACCGCATGCCGCAGCGCATGGCGACTTCCTTGAGCTTCTGAGAGGGCGCGCGGGACAATACGAGGTCCTGCAGGTCGGGGTAGTTGGGCATGGCCTCCACGACAGCGAGGCGGCCCCGGTATCCCGTATCCTTGCAACGATTGCATCCGCGCCCGCGCACGAAAGCCGGGGCTGGCGCGTTGGGCTCCGGCTTGAACTGAATCCGCTTCAACACTTCATCGGGGACCCGGACCCGCTCCTTGCAATCGGGGCACACCCGGCGCATGAGGCGCTGGGCGGCCGCGACAGCCACGGAGGACTGTACGAGGAAGGGCTCCAGGCCCATGTCGACGAGGCGGGTGAACACGCTGGCGGCGTCGTTGGTGTGAAGGGTGCTGAGCACCAAGTGACCGGTGAGCGCCGCCTTCACCGCAATGTCCCCCGTTTCCTCGTCACGAATCTCACCAATCATCACCACGTCGGGGTCCTGACGCAGAATGCTGCGCAGGCCGGCCGCGAAGGTCAGGCCAATGTGCGCCATGGTCTGCACCTGGTTGACGCCGAAGAGTTCGTACTCGATGGGATCTTCGACGGTCACGATATTCCGGTCGGTTGAATTGAGCTTGTGGAGGGCGCTGTAGAGGGTGGTGGTCTTACCGCTTCCCGTGGGCCCCGTGAGCAGAATCATGCCAAAGGGCAGCTTCAACGAGTCCAGGAAGGCGGTCATGGGCTGCTCCTCGAACCCCAGCTTCTCAATGTCCAGGGTGAGGTTGCCCTTGTCCAGGATACGCATCACGATCTTCTCGCCGTAGTAACACGGCAAGAAAGAAATGCGGAAGTCGATCTCCCGTCCCTTGAAGCGGATCCGGAACCGGCCGTCCTGAGGCAGCCGATGTTCGGCGATGTCCAAGCCGCTGAGAATCTTGTAGCGGGACGTGAGGGCGGCTTGCGCGCTCTTAGGCGGGTTCTTGGTCTCCTCCAAGATGCCGTCGACGCGGTAGCGGACGCGCACGGTCTTCTCGAACGGCTCTATGTGAATGTCGCTAGCGCCACGCTCCAAGGCGTTCACAAGGATCAGGTTGGCCAGGCGGATGACTGGCGCGTCCTGCGCCTCCGCCTCCAAGGAATTGATGTCTCCAATGTCCTTGGCCTCTTCGAGAACCTCCACGCCGCCGCCGTTGTCGCCGTCGCCCACGAGCTCGTGGTACAGCGCCTCGCTCTGCTTCCCTACACCGTAGTTCTTCTCGATGGCCTGGATGAGCTCGGACTCCACGGCGACGACGGGCTCGATGTCATAGCTCGTCAACATGCGCAGATCGTCCAAGGCCATGATGTTGAGGGGATCGGCCATGGCCAACGTGAGCACATCGCCCGTGACGGACACGGGCAGCATCAGGTACTGCCGCGCCAGCGACTCCGGGACTTCCCGCAGGATCTCCTTCGGGATGTTGTAGTTCATCACCCGGATGTGGGGAATGCCGAGTTGCTCGCTCAGCGTGATGACGAGGTCTTCTTCCCCCAAGTAGCCACGCTCCACGAGGATGTGCGCCAGGCTTTGCCCGGAGGAGCGCTGCAAGGCGACGCATTCGTCAAGCTGCTCCTTGCTGACCAGTTCCTGTTCGAGCAAAACATCGCCAAGGCGGCGTTTGGATGTGCGAGGCGGCACGGGTGTTCCTCCTGCTTGTTGGACCGGCGCTGGGGCGGCGGTTTACGCGGCTTCGGTGATGCCGAGGTGGTTGAGGATTTCGTAGGCCAGTTCGCAACTGATGTCCTGACCGACCAGGCCCGCATAGGCGATAACCTTCCGCAGCGCGCCGGTCATCTTGCGAATGTCGTTGGGCACGCGGGACGCGATGACGGAAAGGATCTCGTGGGGCGCGTCCACGCCGGCGCCTTCCACCAGGGCGTTCAAAATGGCGATGCGCGTCGCGTAGTCGGGCGTCTCCAAGGCGGTGACGATGCCTCCGGCGAACCGGGACACCAGCCGCTTCTCCACCTTCGCCATCTTGTCCGGCGCCTGATCGCCCGCGAGGATAATCTGCCGGTTGACCTGCTGCAGCGCGTTGAAAATCTGGAACAACTCTTCCTGAGCGGCCTCCTGACCGGCGAGGAACTGCACGTCATCCAGCACCAACACGTCCCAATGACAATAGGCCTCGCGGAAGGCGTCCAGATCGTTCCGTTGAATGGCTTGCTGCAAACGTTGGACGAAACGGCCCGTGGCCACATACCCCACGCGAAAATCGGGATTCTGCTGCAAGATATCGTTGGCGATGGCGTTGATCATATGGGTCTTGCCCACGCCCACGTCGCCGTATAGGAAGAAGGGGTTGTATTCCTCCCCGGGCGCTTCGGCGATGGCCTTGCTCATGACCACGGCGAACTGGTTGGCCTTGCTCACGAAATAGGTGTCGAAGGTGAAGCCCGCCATGGGCTGCTCCGCCTCCAGCGCCTCGCGCACCCGCGCGTCGGTCCGCGTCCGCTCGCCAGGGCCATGAAGCGCATCGAGGGCCTCCCGGGCGTTTATACCGCTCGCGGCCACGGGTTCGGCGGGCTTCTTCTTAGGAAAGGGCTGAATCGTGTCGGTTTCCAGCCCTTCCTCATCCTTGTCCCCATCGATAGGGTCTTTTTTTTTCGCGGTGAATTCGCTCGCCGTCGGCATCTTCGGCGTAATGCCCGCGGTGGGCTTGCGCTCTTGCAGGGCTTGCATGCCCCGGGCCGCTTCCGCCGCCGCGTTCGCCGCCGCGCCTGCTTGCTCCACGGCCGCGGTGAGCCGGTCCATGTACGCGGGCGGCGGCTGATCGCCGCCCTCGCTCCGCTGTTGCAAGGGCGCCAAGGCGTCGCGAAGGGCCTCCACCACGCCGCTCATGTCCTGGGACTGCCGCTCAAGGGCTTCCGCCGTGGCCGATTGCACCATGGTGGCGAGCTCCGCCAATTGGCGCGTGTCCTGCTCCCGCGAAGGCGCCGGGGATTCCGCGGCCCGCGCCTGAATGGCCGTGACGGCGTCACGGACGGCGCTTAAAGCCTCCGCCGTCTCCTTGGACTGGGCGGCGAGGGCCTTGGCCGTGGCGGACTGGACTGCTTCGGCGAGGCGCCCGCTTTGATCGTCATCGGTTTGCCGGCGGGCGGCTTGTTGTGTCTGTTGCGCCACGGCTTCTTGCAGCACCGCGACGGACTCGCGCACCGCCTCAAGGGTCGCGGCCGTGTCTTGGGCTTGAGACTTCAAGGCCGACGCCGTGGCGGACTGGACCGCCTCGGCCAGACGGTGGAGGTCGTCCTTGCTCGCGCCGCCTCCCGCCGCGCTCGTGTGTTGCCGCGCCGCCGCTTCTTGGAGCGCCGCCATCCCCTCCTGAAGCGCCTTGCTCAGGCCCGCCGCCTCCTTGGCTTGGGACGACAAGGCCTTCTCCAACATGCTGAACTGGCTTTGGGCTTCCTTTCGCCCTTCGAGGAAAGCCTCGCTCAACGGTTTCAGCTCGCTCCCGAGGGTTGTCCGCAAGCTTTCCTCAAGGGATTTCGCGATGGCGTCCCCATTGGCGGCGTGGCTCGCGGAACCGGCCCGAAGCTCCTTGACAAGCCCGGCGAACTCGTCGTGAAGTATGGCCGCGAGGCTCTGCTGCATGGCCTCGGCGTATTCGGAAGGGTCACCGGAGTTCGCCGTGCTCAGGGCTTCTTGGAGCTGACCGGCGAGCTTGCCCATCGAGGCCTCGAAGGCGCCGTGGAGGCTTTCCTTCAACGCGGCGGCAATATCGGCCGGCGGCGCGCCGCCTTCTTGCGCCGCCACGCTGGCCACCGCCTGCTTGGCCGCCGATGCCGCCGTTTCGGCCATCACGGGCTGGATGGCGTCCGCGAGCCCGTCGCGGATGACCTTGGCCATTTCCCCGGCGGAGGGCCCACTCTGACCTTGCGGCGCCTGGGCCAGCACGGCGCGCAGTTCTTGGATCATCGCCGCCGTCTCTTGCGTGGCTCCACCAAGCTGACCCACGGCGTCGCGCACCGCGTCCCGCAACAACGCCGCCAGCTCTTCCGGCGTCATGCCCGCAGGACCGCCTTCCTGGGCGGGGAGGCTCGCGACGGCCTGCTTCGCCGCGGCGGCGGCCGTGTCTGCGGCCACGGTCTGGAGCGTCTCTTGGAGCCCGGCGCGGATGGCTTCCGCCATTTCCCCGGCGGAGGGCCCGCTCTGACCTTGCGGCGCCTGGGCCAGCACGGCGCGCAGCTCTTGGATCATCGCCGCCGTCTCTTGCGTGGCCCCGCCAAGCTGACCCACGGCGTCGCGCACCGCGTCCCGCAACAGCGCGGCAAGGTCCTCCGGGGCCATGCCGGCGGGCGCGCCGCCCTGAACGGCCATGGCGCGCTTCACCTCATCGCCAAGGACGCCCGCCGTCTCCCGCAGGGCATCTTGGAGCTCCTGGCGGATGGCCGCGGAGAATTCGCTGGCGGCCGGAGCACCACCCTCCGATCCGTTCTCCCCGGCGTCCACAATCACGCGGGGGGGGGCGGTCCGCTCTTGGGCCTTCCGTTTTTCCTGCTCGTCCATTAAAGCCGCGAGCTCGGCGTCGTGGTCGACCTTGGGCTTTTCCGCGGCGGGTCCGCTCTCTTCGTCGTCCGTTCCTTGCAGCAACGCCTCCACGGCGGCGTTGACGACAGCGTCTTCGTCGTCGGCGGTCTCTTCTTCGGCGGCCTCGGCGGCCTCGTTCTCCGGCGCGCTGCTCATGGACAGACCGAGGCTGCTGGCGGTCATCTCCGCCGGCTCGCCGCCATCGCCGTCCTGTCCGAAGAGACGCCCAGCCACGGTGTTGAAGTGCTGCCAATCGCACAGGATTGGCTTGATACGGAGATCCGGGCAGGCTTCGCGAACGGCCGCCAGCGCCTCGCCGTCCATGGGGTCGACCATCGCCACAGTGAGGATGCGGCCAAGCTTGTCTATGGGGAGAAGGCGGTGCTCCTGGCACAGTTCCTTGGGCACGAGGGCGAGAAGATCGCCGCCGACTTCGTAGTCCAGGAGGCTGATGTGGGGCAGCTTGTACTGCTTTACCAGGAAGTTAATGAGCGTGTGCTGTTGAAGATAGCCGAGCTCGACCAAGGCTTGGCCGATGAAGCCGCCGCCGGCCTCCTTCTTGCGCAGGCCCTCATCGAGTTGGCCCTGGCTTATGACGCCTTCGTCGACAAGGAGTTCGCCCAGGCGCTTGTGCTGCGGAGACGCTGGAGGCGCGCCGCCGTCAGGGGCGGCGCCGGGGCTCGCGGACGGGGCGGCGGGCGCCGGACCTGCGTCCGCCGCTTCCGAAGCCTCGTGCTTGCGATCCTTGCGCCATCCCAGCATTCGCCGTCATCCCAATCCTGCAACGCCGGAACGTTGACGGGAACCGGCCCGTCAGCGTCCTTGCCTCCGTGTGCGCCGCACAGGGGGATCCGGCGGGACAAGCCAAAACGTAAGCCATTTCGCGGAAAGGGCTTGGCGAATTGCTCAGATTCGTTGTTCAGACCCGGCGGAATCCCCTCGCAGCCAAAGGAAAAATCGGCAGATCGGGCCCTTTTCTTGAGACGGGGCCCCGCGCCCCCGGCCAAAAGCAACGCCCCCGCTCCCGGCCTTGCCGCGGGCCGGAACGGGGGCGAGTACCGTCGGGAGAGCGATCGTCAGTCCATCACGGCTCGGCGCCGTCGTCAGCCGGTTCGTCGATCCAGATGTGCTCCGCCGTAATTGTCCCGTCCACCCAGAGGAGGCCGTCCACGGTCACATGAGCGCCGTTGTCGAGGGCGTCGACGTCCGCCTCCACATAAACCGCCTCAACTTCTTCCGTTTCCTGCAGAATGAAGAAGGCCGTCTCCGCGTCGAAGAACACAACGACCTCATCATCGTCGCCGTGCAGCGCCAGGCTGAAGCTGCCGGCCCCGCCGTTCTGAAACGCGAGATCCTGCACCACGCCGGATTCGGACACCGCCGCGCTCTCCGTCAGGATGTCCGCCCTAAGCTGAGGCGTGAGTACGAAGCCGCCATGGCCCGTCAGAACGAGGTGGATCCCGCCGAAGTCCACGCGGATGATAACGGGGTCGTCCTCCTCCAGCGTGAACGACTCCGAGATGAACAGCCGGTCGTTCGCCGTGAGGTGGATATTACTGTATAGGGTGTCGTCGTCGTAAACCTTCAGTTCCGGATCCTGGATTCTCAGCCGGATGCCCGAATACTCGGCGGCGGGAACCTCCGCGTCCACGAGCACCGCGGACACGCCCTGCAGTTCGATCAGATCGACCCGTTTCTCGCCGTCGAACACCGTGACCCGGGGCTCACCCGTGCCTTCTTCGGCGCGGTCGAACACGACTTCGGTCACGGTGACCCACAGGTGCTCGATCATCCCGACGGGGACCGGGCCCAACTTGCTGTCTTCATGGAAGGCGCCGGCCAGCCAGCGGGCGTAGTCGTCCTTGAGCGGATCGCTGCTGCCCGTGAACGCGACGGTGACCGCGGCCTTGCCGGCCTCCCCGTTGTCCCCGTTGTCTCCGTTATCGCCATTGTCCCCGTTATTGCCGTTGCCGTTGTCCGGAATCAGATCCTCCGGCGGACACCCTCCCGTGGCCATGAGCACGGCCGCCAAAAGCAACGCCAGCCCCGCCACGCGCCACGGCGCTTTGTGAACCCCCGTTAGCATCAATAGAACCCTCCTCGTCTTGGTTTAGAGAAATTATACCCTGTGACAGCGGCCCGCCGCAGGACACCCCTTCCCACTACTCCGTCAGTTCATCAATCGGCGAGTTCGGCGCGCCGTCCACCACCAGGTCCACCCGTTGGCCACTCACGACGATGCGGATGTTGTTCAGATCAAAATCATCGGGCAAGATCCGCACGTTATTGATGTTGTCCCGGGGCACGACGACGGTGCGCGGCTCCTCGTCGACCATGGCGGGGACCATTTGACCGGTGTCCGGATCGTCTTGCACGATGCGCAAGCCCCGCACCGCCATGGACGACCGGGTGCGCACCTTGCGCCGGAACACGGTGATCCCCTTGCCTTCGACGGTCACCCAATAGTCCGTGAAATCGATCACCTTGCCCACCATAACCCAAGCCGGCTGTACATCCGTGTCCCTGCGCAGCCGGACGCGCACTATCTTGCCTTTGTACATGAGCGTTTCTCCTTCCCTTGTCCCGAGCGCTAAGTCCTTGCTTGGCGTGCATTATCCCCGGGGCGCCCTCCAAGCGCAAACAGAGCGGCGGACTTGATCTTCGTGGGGGCCCGTGGTAGGATACGGCCACTCCCTGGAGGGCGACTAGCTCAGGTGGTTAGAGCGCCGTCTTCACACGGCGGAGGCCAGTGGTTCAAGTCCACTGTCGCCCACCATCCACACCTCCTTTTGAGCCATGCCGTTCGCGCTATGCACATCAGAAAGCGGTTGCGGGAGCATTGTGCGCTCCCGCAACCGCTTTGCTTTTGTAGCGTTGTTCCAGCTCTCACTCAACCGGGAGGCGGAATACCGTTACGCTGTACGGCGCGATGGGCAGGCCGTCTTCCGGCGTCACCTCCACGGACTCTATGGTGATCTCAGGGTCTTGGCCCGGCTCGTTGTGCGCCATGGGATCGTCGTGCGCAATGGTCCAGCCTTCCGCGCCGCCGGCCAAACCGGCGCCCTCCACGGAGAGGGGAACCGTGTACGCGGACGCCGTGGGATTCACCACGCCCACCGTCAGCGCCGACCCGTCTTCCGTCCACGCCGCCATGGCGTCGAAGGGCGCTTCGACGCTTGTTTCCACGGGAATCGAGCCGAAGTGGCGCCGGTACAGGGTGAGGACGAGGCCCGTGGTCTCCATGACCGCGTCGGTGGGCGACGTCTTGATGGCGCCGATGACATTCACCGTCTGAGCGTAGCTGGCCATGTGGATGATGTCGCTCTGGCGCGCGAACTCGTGCAAGCCGGCCGCTATGCCCAGGCCGTCCTTCTGGAAATATTGCACGCCGAGCTCGCCATAGAGATGGGGCCCGTACCAGTAGTTCCACTCGGTCATGGCGACATGGATGTCCCGGTCCGCAAGACCCTCAATCTCCTCGCGGTACCGGCGGTGCGCTTCCGCGATCTGCCGGATGCGCTGGGGAATCGCTCGCATGTGCGCCGCCACGTTTTCCCGCGGCTGGAAGATGTAGAAGTGTTCGGCGATGTACTCCATGCTGTCCGCGGCCTCGCGAAGCATGCCTTCGCTCCAGGAGCCAACCTCGCCGCTGGCCACCCTGATGATGCTGGGATCAGCCTCCAGCATGGCCGCCGCGAACGTGTTGTGGCGCGGGATGTAGTCTTCGAGGGGCAGGTAGCCAATCTGCCAATCGCCCCACATTTCGTTGCCCACGCCCCACCATTCGACATCGTAGGGCGCTTCGTGGCCGTTTTCGGCGCGCTTCTGGCCCATGGGCGAATCCGCCGGACCGTTGGCGTATTCGAGTTTGGCCAGGGCCAAGTCCAGCTCGCCGGAGCCTGTGTTCGTGACGATATGGGGCTCGGCGTCCAAGTAGCGGCAAAAGGCCATGAACTCGTCGAGGCCGAAGTCGTTGTGTTCTATGCCTTCCCACGCGGGATTGAGCCGGGGCGGACGCCGGTCACGGTCGCCCACGCCGTCGCGCCAATCGTAGCCGCTGACAAAGTTGCCGCCGGGCCACCGGTACATGGACGCGTCCAGTTCTTTCAGCAGTTCAAGGGTGTCCGCGCGCATGCCGTCCACGTTGTCGGCTGGCATGAGCGACACCGTGCCCACATTAAAGTGGCCGTGACCGTCCGAAGTGATCTCGATGCGTCCGTCGTCCGTGGACCCGCCGGCGGTAAAGGCGAACTCCGTCTTGACGTACTCCCGGTCAATGTCCTCGACAACGATGGTTTCCCTCTCATCGTCGCCCTCGCCCCAGATGAGGCTCACCTCGACGGGGACGCCGCCCGTGCCGCCGGACAGCCAGACCCGGCCTTCGTACTCCCGGCCTTCCTGGAAGTGCAGGCCGTTCTGCGCGATGCCGCGCCGCTCGCCGCCGGGCAGGCGCGCCATGGGCGTGTGTTCGCCCACGAAGGAATTCAGCGAGACCATGGCCACGCCGCCGCCAATCACGTCCCATTGAGACTGGGGCGCGTTCACGGAGTAATAGAACTTCCGGTCCTCGAGCATTTCCGCCCAGATGCCGCCGTAGATGCAGCGGCCGAGGTGCTCGATGAACTGAGCGTAAATGAACTCGTTCATGGGCGCGCCTTCGGCGCTGGCG
>SLHB01000029.1 GCA_007136375.1 Candidatus Hydrogenedentota bacterium | reverse complement strand
CGTCGGCGCCCGCACCACCGAAATCAATCGGGTCGAATACCTAGTCCGCGGAACGGGCTTCATCGAAACGGTCGACGACATCGAGATGGCCGTGGTGCGGCTCGCCGAGGACAACGTGCCCATCCGTGTCCGCGATGTCGCCACCGTGACCCTCGGCCCGGCGGAGCGGCGCGGCGCCTTGGACCGGGGCGGCGCGGAGGCCGTGGGCGGCGTGGTGGTTGTACGCGAAGGCTTCAACCCCTTGGAGGCCATCCAAAACGTCCAGGCCCAGATCGACGAGATTGCTCCGGGCCTGCCCCGCAAGGCCGTCATCGACTGGGATCGAATCCGCCGCGATGAGGTGGAACAGTTCGCCGAGGTCCGAGGCTTCGAGGCGTTCGCCTCCGCGTCCATCAATCAGGATGCGTGGCTCGAATGGCTGCGTCAGACGCCGCGGGCGCAATGGCCCGAATGGGTCACGACGAGTCAGGTGACCATCGAAGCGTTCTACGACCGGACGGGCCTCATCCATGAAACGCTGGCCACGCTGAACGACGCCCTTGTTCAACAGATCCTCGTCACCATCGTCGTAGTCATCCTGATGCTGATGCACCTGCGCAGCGCCTTCATCATAAGCGCCATGCTGCCGGTGGCCGTGTTGATTACCTTCATCGCCATGAAAGCCTTTGGCGTGGACGCGAACGTGGTGGCCCTAGCGGGCATCGCCATCGCCATCGGAACCATTGTCGATATGGGCATCATCATCACGGAGAACGTGATGAAACACCTGGACGAAGCAGACCCGGACGAGCGCCGCCTGGACGTCGTGCACCGGGGGGTGCGCGAGGTGGGCTCCGCCGTCTTGACGGCCATATGCACGACGGTCATCAGTTTCCTCCCGGTCTTCACCATGACGGGCGCCGAAGGCAAGATGTTCGTGCCCCTGGCCTACACCAAGACCTTTGTGCTTATCGCCGCCGTCATCATCGCCCTCACGGTCGTGCCAGCGGCCGTCCACATCTTCATCGCGGGCCGCTTCGAGCGCGAGGGCGTCCGCCGCGGGGTCTTGGGCGGGTTGGGCTTCGTGGGCGTGCTGCTGGTCATGGCCGGCACGATCGCCGGGTCGCAAGCCATGTGGGCGGCGGGCCTCGTGTTGATCACCGCCGTCATCCTCCAACTGACCAAAGCGTACTGGCCCGGCTGGCTCGCCCAGGCCTCGAAATGGGGCGCCAGCATCGCGGCCACCCTCGCCGTCACGTGGATTCTCGCCCAGGTCTGGGAACCCCTCGGGCCCGAGCCCGGGTTCACGCGGAATTACATCTTCGTGGTGCTTCTAATTGGCGGACTGCTCCTTGCGTTCCGGATTTTCGAACGGTGCTACGGCCCCATCCTCCGGTATTGCCTGGCGCACAAAGGGCTGTTTCTAGCCTTGCCCACGATCCTCGTTCTCGCTGGACTGTCCGTTTGGCTCGGGTTCGAACGGGTGTTCGGCTTCATCCCCGCAGGCCTGGAGCGCGCCGGATTGCCCCGGAGCGCCGTCGAGGATCGCCGCGCTTGGGAATGGGCCTCCAACGAATTCCCGGGACTCGGCCGGGAGTTCATGCCCGCTTTTGACGAAGGCTCTTTCCTTTGGATGCCCACGACCATGCCTCACGCGTCCATCGGCGAGGCCTTGGACGTCATGCGATATCAGGACATGGCCTTTGAGGCCATTCCGGAAGTCCGGGAAGCCGTCGGCAAGATCGGCCGCGCCGAGAGCCCCCTCGATCCGGCGCCGGTCTCCATGGTCGAGACGGTGATCAACTACTATCCCGAATACAAGAGCGACGAGGCGGGGCGGCGCATCAACTTCAAGTACGACCACGAAACCGGCGAGTTCGCGCGGGACGAGGACGGCGAACTCATCGAGGATCCGAACGGACGGGCCTACCGTCAGTGGCGCGACCACATCCACAGGCCCGACGACATCTGGCATGAAATCGTCGAGGCGGGCGAACTCCCCGGCACGACCTCCGCCCCCAAACTGCAACCCATCGAGACGCGCCAGGTCATGCTCCAGACGGGCATGCGCGCGCCCATCGGCGTCAAACTGCGGGGCCCCGATCTGGACACCCTCGACCGGATGGCCGTCCAGTTCGAACAGATCCTCCGGGACGTGCCGGGCATCGCCTCGGCCACGGTGAACGCCGATCGCGTCGTGGGTAAGCCCTACCTCGAGATCGACATCGACCGGGAAGCCGTCGGCAACTACGGCCTCAATATCGAGGACGTGCAAGACGTTATCAGAGTCGCCATCGGCGGGCAGACCATCACCACCACGGTGGAAGGCCGGGAACGTTATCCCGTGCGCGTGCGGTACCAGCGGGAGTTGCGCAACGAAATCGAGGATCTGGAGCGGGTCCTCATCCCGGCGGCGGACGGCGCGCAGGGTCCGCTTACCCACGTGGCCCAGGGCAACTACACGCGGGGCCCGCAAATGATCAAGAGCGAGGACACGTTCCTGGTCGCCTATGTCACCTTCGGCGCGGCGCCGGGCATGACCGAGGTGGACGTCGTCGAGGAAACCGAGGCCCATCTGCAAGAGCTTATCGCCTCCGGAGAGCTCGTGGTCCCCTCCGGCGTGAGCTACACCTTCGCCGGTGAATATGAACACCAGGTCCGCGCGGCGCAAACCCTCGCGGTCGTGCTGCCGGTCTCGTTGTTCCTGATCTTCATCATCCTGTACTTGCAGTTCCGGTCCGTGATGATAACCCTCATGGTCTTCAGCGGCATCGCCATCGCCTGGGCCGGCGGCTTCTTCATGATCTACCTCTTCGGCCAGGAATGGTTCGCCAACTTCGACGTCTTCGGCGTCAACATGCGGGAGCTGTTCCAGTTCCACCCCATCAACCTCAGCGTGGCTGTGTGGGTGGGCTTCCTCGCCCTCTTCGGCATCGCCGTGGATGACGGCGTGGTCATCGCCACCTATTTGAAGCAAAGCTTCGAGCGCCGGCGGACCGCCACCGTCCAAGAGATCCGCGAAGCCACCGTGGCCGCGGGCTTGCGCCGGGTGCGCCCCTGCCTCATGACCTCGGCCACGACCATCCTGGCGCTCCTGCCCGTGCTGACGTCCACGGGCCGGGGCTCGGACATCATGATACCCATGGCCATCCCCAGCGTGGGCGGCATGAGCCTGGTGCTCCTCACCATGTTCACCGTGCCGGTCCTCTACTGCCTCGTCGAAGAGATCAAGCTCAAGACGCGGGAGAAGGTGGAATCGCCCGTGGACGAACTGAAGCAATAACGGGGCCGGGCCTGGAGCCTGGGGCCCGTCCGGGGCGCGACGAACTCGCGGATGAAAGAGCTGTACCGAGACTTGAAAGGGAAACCAGTCATGTCGAGACAAATTCACTTCAGTCGGTATGTGGCGGCAATCTTCTCCGCCTCGTTGATCGTGTTGGTTGCCCATGCAGTGGAAAGCGGAGGCGCTGCAGGCGATCCCTATCCCCTCGGCGATTGCCCTGTGTCGGGTGAGCCGTTGGGCAGCATGGGCGAACCTGTCGCGATGGCGTACGACGGGCGGCAAGTCCAATTCTGCTGCGCGGGCTGCACGGACAGCTTCGAGGACCATGAAGCGGCGTATTGGGCGGCAATCGATGACACCATTCTCCGGGACCAAGCGCCCGTTTATCCGTTGGATACATGCGTGATAGACGGCGAACCGCTGGAAGCCGGGGAAGGCCACGACATCATTTACCGGAACCGCCTGGTTCGGTTGGCTTCCACAGAATGCGAAGAAGCTTTCCTTGCGGATCCAGGCGCGGCGTTGTCCAGGCTCGACGAGGCTGTCGTGGACCAGGAGCTGCCCGCGTATCCCACGGAACGCTGCGCCGTTTCCGGAGAGGAATTGGGCAGCCACGGCGATCCCATCAACTACGTGATAGCGAACCGCCTCGTGCGCGTTTGCTGCGCCATGTGCGCCGGCGATCTGCGGGCGCGGCCGGCGGCGTACTACCCAAATCCCAGGGAAGCCGCGGAACAGGCCTCGCAAGAGCCTGAAGGACATGATCACAGCCACGAACACAACCACGGGGAGCACGACCATGGTCATGGCGATCCAAACAGCTTTGAGGACCACGATGAGCATGAACACGGGCGCATGAGTTGTTGCGCCGGCCACGGGGACCATGATGGCGGAAACGGCGGTCACGGCGCCGGTCATGACGCCGACGGCGGAGACCATGGCGGTCACGGCGGCTCGGGGTGCTGCTGACAAGGCGCCGGAATGCCGTTCTCCACGAAATTAGTGTTACTTTCGCTGTAGAAAGGGGGACATCAGTCATGCTACTGGAAGAACAAGCGAACACGCGGGTATTCAAGAACAACAGCACCAGCATTGGAAGGACACCCTTGGTTTACCTCAAGCGGCTTTCCGAAACGACCTGGGGCGATGTCTACGGCAAGGTCGAGGGCCGGAATCCGGCCTATTCGGTGAAGTGCCGCATTGGGGCCGCCATGATCTGGGACGCGGAAAAGCGGGGCGTTCTTAGGCCTGGGGCCACGGTCATCGAGCCCACGTCGGGCAACACGGGGATCGCCCTGGCTTTCGTCTGCGCCGCCCGGGGCTACAAGCTCGTCCTGACCATGCCGGAGACCATGAGCCTCGAGCGCCGGATGATGCTGAAAGCCTTCGGCGCCGAGTTGCGCCTGACGCCGGGCGACAAGGGCATGCCCGGGGCCATCAAGGAGGCCGAGG
>SLHB01000068.1 GCA_007136375.1 Candidatus Hydrogenedentota bacterium | reverse complement strand
TATATGTTATAATGTAACTAGGTTTAGCGGGTTGGTAGGGATTCGGCGCGTAGCGGAACAAGAAAGGGCCCACGGGGGCGCATGTCCCGTGGGCCCTGCTGGCGGCGATGCTGTGGGAATGGGGGTGGCGTTCAGCCTCCCAGAGGCGTCAATTCCACTTTTCGGAATTCGATGGGCCCGCCCTCCGATTGCAAGCCGATGGGCCCGGCCAGCACGTCGAGCCCAGAGGCTTCATTGACGAGTTCGCCATTCAGACGCAGGGTGAGGGTCTCGCCGTCGAGGACGATCTCATAGGTGTTCCATTCGCCCGGCTCCGCCTCCGCGTCCGTCATCTTGCGTACGCCATGGAAATCGCCCAGGGCCTGGTGTCCCTCGATTTCCGTATAGCGCTCCTCCGCGCCTTCCGCGCTCGCGCCGTAGAAGGCCCAGATGTCGCCGACGCTGCCGTGCATGAGCTGCGCCTCGACGCAGGTGGTCAGGAACGAGATGGGCTCATCGGCGATGCGCAAGAGGACGCCGCTGTTCGTGGGCTCGACGCCCTCCGGCCAGCGCCACTCGACGGTCAGCTCGAAGCTCTCGAATTCGTCCTCGGTGTATAGATAGCCGAAGGGTTCGCCCGTCGTGCGGAGCACGCCGTCTTCCACCATCCAGACTTCTTCCGTCGCCGCGTCCCCGATGTTGTGGCTGTCCCAGCCGTCGAGAGATTCGCCGTCAAACAACTGGATGGGCTCCGGCGCCTCCTCCGCCATAGCCGGCGCCGCAAGAGCCATGGCGAGGGCCGCGAGGATGGATGCCGCAAGCGGTGCGTATCTCATGGTTTCGTATCTCCTTCGTTCGTCGCGTCGTGTTCGGCGCGCGGCGCTTGGCGCGCGAAGCATGCCGCGCGCGGGGCCGCGCCCCCCTTGGGTGATCACTATCATGCCTGGCGCGGCCTGTTGTCAACCCTCCCCCCTGACCGCGTGTTTTGGCTGAAGACGCGGGGACCGCATTCCTCTGAATCCCACCCTGCTTTCGGGGCCGGCGGGCGGCGCGGTTTGGTTGACGCGCCTCCCCTCGGATTTTGCGGAAGGTGGAGCCGCCTTGGCGTCGCTTTTCGGGCATGGCCAGAGGATCTGTGGTACACTCCATTCTAGTGTTTGGATAGTCGAGCCCAGAAAAATCGTCGTTTAGGGAGGCCGTACCGTTCATGCGTGTTGCGTTGACCGTAGCTATGCTTGCGTCATGCATGGCGATCTGTTCGTTCGTTATACTAGGGTGCCAAACCAACGGCGCGCCCGAGCGGGAGGCGGTCGAAGATGCGGCCCCCCCGGCTGAGCTGGTCTGGGAAGACGGGGAACACCTCATCGAGGCGCCCGAGACGGATCGGCCCGCCATCCGGCGCACGCACATGGCGATGGCCACCGAGTACGAGATCATCGCCTTTCCGCGGACGGCCGATGAGGACACGATGGCCCTCATCCCTATTATTGAGGAGGCGTTCCGTGAAATCGACGATGTGGACAATCGATTCAGCACCTGGAAGGCCACGAGCCAAGCGACGTACGTGAACAATCACGCGGCGGAACGGCCCGTCCGGGTCGCCCCCGACTTCTTCGATCTCGTGGCCCGGTCCAAGGAGCATTGGGAGACGAGCATGGGCGCGTTCGACGTCACCGTGGGTCCCCTTATGGAGCTTTGGGGGCGTTATGGAGACGTGGACGCCGTCCCCTCGCAAGCCGAGTTGGAGGACGTGCTCCAGCGGGTGGGCATGGACAAGGTGGAATTGAACCCGGCGGAACGGACCATCGCCTTCACGGAGGAAGGGATCCAACTCGACTTCGGCGGCATCGCGAAAGGCTACGCTGTCGGCCTTGCGGCCGACGTGCTCGCCCGCTATGGCGTGGAGTCGGCCTTGGTGAACGCCGGCACGAGCAGCATCACCGCCTTGGGCGCTCCGCCAGGGACCGATGGCTGGCCGGTTCATATTCGACATCCGTACGAGCCGGATGCTAGGATGGATACGGTGTACCTGAATGGTGAAGCCATGTCCACATCAGGATGCTACGAAAACCTTATCGATATCGGTGGCGATAGGGTGTGCGATATCATCGATCCCCGGGATGGGCGGCCGGTCGGCCACATGCTCAGTGTGACGGCGATCGGGCCGGACGGCGCCGACGCCGACGCCATAAGCACGGCCCTCATGGTCCTGGGGGTGGACGCGGCCCGGGAGTTTGCCCAGGGGCGCCCCGGGTGGCGGATCCTTGTGACGGCTGTCCCCGCGGACGGCGCCGTGGAGCCGGAGCGGATCAACTTTTAGCACCAATGAGAGGAATGTGATATGAGCAAAGGGTTTACTCGACGCGAATTCCTGAAGGCAGCAGGCGCCACTGCGGGCGTTGCCGTTGCCGCCGGGTATTCTCCGTTCTCCTACGCGGCGAACAATAGGGTCCGCGTGGGCTGCATCGGGACTGGCGGGCAGGGCAATTTCCATCTGCGGGGCGGGCTGAGCCTGGTGGAAGAGCTTGATGTCGTCGCCGTGTGCGACGTGTACAAGCAGCATTTGCAGCGCGGCCAGATGATGGCGGGTGGCGAACACGTGCAGACCTTCGTGGACTACCGTCAGATGCTCGACGAGGTCGAGCTCGACGCGGTGGTCATTTCCACGCCCCAGCACAACCACTACCCCATCGTGATGGACGCCCTCGACGCCGGCAAGTATGTCTTCTGCGAGAAGACCTTGACCTACGACATCGAAGAAGCCCGCAACATCGTGACGAAGTGTCACGAGACCGGCCTCTTCTGTCAGGTGGGTCACCAGCGCCGGCACAATCCCCAGTACAACAAGGCCGTGTGGCTGGCCCGTGAGCAGAACGCCATCGGGCGTATCCACCACATGACCGCGCAGTGGCATCGCAACAACGATTGGCGCCGGCCGATTCCGAACATCGAGTTGGACGAGGAAGAGCGCCAGTACATCGACGACCTGGAGCGTCACCTCAACTGGCGGCTGTACCGGGACTTCTCCGGCGGCCTGATGTGCGAGTTTGGCACCCACCAGATCGACATCTTCGCCTGGTTCCTCGGCGCCATGCCGAGCAAGGTGTCCGGCTACGGCGGCATCG
Source organism: Candidatus Hydrogenedentota bacterium (assembly GCA_007136375.1). Lineage (GTDB taxonomy): Bacteria > Hydrogenedentota > Hydrogenedentia > Hydrogenedentales > SLHB01 > SLHB01. The sequence continues at coordinate 1,620 of SLHB01000068.1, read as the reverse complement.
ACTACTGGCGGGACGGCCGGGACGTGCAAGACAACGTGGCGACCATCTGGGAGTTCAACATCAACCAGGGCCACGACGGCTTCACGCCCATCAATCCCCGGAACGCTTTGCAAGACGAGTTCGACATCAACATGCCCTACCAGGTGCGCGCGACATATACGTCCATCGACGCCAACGCGCAACGGGGCGCGAACGAGCTTATCCAGGGCGACATGGGCACCTTCTTCACTTCCGAGATGGAGGGCTGCTACGTCTATGGCGAGCGGGCCACGGAGCGCCGGGACGCGGGCGCGCCCGCGCCGGCCGAGGAAGAACTCGACGCCGATGAACTCGCCGACGTCATCACCAGCGGGGAGACCCTCGAAGGCCTTCCGCCGGAAGCGTATGAAGAGCGGCTGCCCATCGAGATTGCGAGCACGAAGAGCGCCAACGAGTTGCAGTTCCAGGCCCTGGCCGACTGCATCCGCGAAGGCGGCCATCCCCAGAACAACGAGATGGTCGGCCTGATGGCGACGATCATGGGCATTTGCGGCATGGAAGCCTGCCGCGACAACAAGGAAGTCGATATCGACCCCGCGTTGTACACCTTCGACTTCCCGACGCCCGATCCCTTCACCTACGAGTACTGGCCGGATCCCGAACACGAAGAAGACGCCTAATACCGGCGTACTTCGCGGCCAAACACACACGCCAAGCCCGGCGGCGCCTCCAAACAGGATGGCCCGCCGGGCTTCTTGCGTTTTGCAGCCGTTGCCCCAGCGATTGGGAGGGAACCGGGTCCCAAATCGCCGGATAAGCTTGACCGGACATCATTCTCTGGTCTCATGCTCGTGCCGGCGAAGAAACAGTAGCCTTCACCCAATGGGTGAACGGGTATGGCCAGCACTTGTTTGGCATGCGAGGGCTGCCGCTCCGCCAGTGGTGTTCTTATCCGGCGATTAAGGCGGCTGATGGCAAATGAAATCATGACGCCGATTGTGATACGGTGTAGCTTGGCCAGCATTCAGCGAATGCCGGGCGTGAAAGATCGTTGACCCGAACCGGGGCCGAGGAGCCGCCGTTCGCTCCTGGCTCCAGCGAAAGGAACACGCCATGAGCCAAGAATCGACGGGGCGGAAGTTCTTGAAGGCGGCGGGCGGCGCCGCGGGCGTTGCTGTCGCCGCCGGGTACTCTCCCTTTTCCTACGCGGCGAACGACAGGGTCCGCGTGGGCTGTATCGGGACCGGTGGGCAGGGCATCTTCCATCTTCGGGGCGGGCTGAGCCTGGTGGAAGAGCTTGACGTCGTCGCCGTGTGCGACGTGTACAAGGCCCATCTGTGGCGCGGCCAGGTATTTGCGGGCGGCGAGCACGTGCAGACTTTCATGGACTACCGCGAGATGCTCGACCAAGTCGAACTCGATGCGGTCGTGATCTCCACGCCCCAACACAACCACTACCCCATCGTGATGGACGCGCTCGACGCCGGCAAGTATGTCTTCTGCGAGAAGACCCTCACCTACGACATCGAAGAAGCCCGCGACATCGTGACGAAATGCCACGAGACGGGCCTCTTCTGTCAGACGGGCCACCAGCGCCGGCACAATCCCGAATACAACCGGGCGGTGTGGCTGACCCGCGAG
>SLHB01000142.1 GCA_007136375.1 Candidatus Hydrogenedentota bacterium | reverse complement strand
TGTAGCCGGCGCCGCCCGTGGCGAGGATGACGGAACGGCCCGTGACGGCCCGCGTCTTGCCCGTGCTGAGCTCCAACGCCGCCACGCCCCGGCAACGTCCATCGTCCACGAGCAGCTTCGTCGCGTAATGCTCGTCGTAACGGGTCACCGACGCGTATTTGAGGGTCGTCTGAAACAGGCTGTGCAGCAGGTGAAAGCCGGTCTTGTCCGCGGCGTACCAGGTGCGCTTCATCGTCATGCCGCCGAAGGAGCGCACGGCCACCGAGCCATCCGGCTCCCGGCTCCAGGGACAGCCCCAGTGTTCGAGCTGGAGCAACTGCTTGGGGGCGTCCTCGACCAGGATCTCCACCGCGTCCTGATCGGCGAGCCAGTCCGCGCCGCTGATGGTGTCGTAGCAATGGGCGTCGTGGCTGTCGTCGGGCTTGATGAACGCCGCCGCGCCGCCCTCGGCCGCCACGGTGTGGCTGCGCATGGGATAGACCTTGGACACCACGGCGATGGACAGGGCGGGGTTGTGTTCGGCGACGGCAATGGCCGCCCGCAGCCCCGCGCCGCCGCCGCCCACTATGACAATATCGTGCTCGACCGTATCGGTCACGAATCACTCCTTTCCCTCTCCGCCGCCCCCATGGCGCGCGCGGATGCGAAAACTAGGCGCCAGTGAGCGAAAAACCTAGCACCACCGCCTAGAAGCAGTCAAGCTCGCCGGCCGCTGGGCCTTGCGACGCTTTGATAATGTCCCCCTGTGGGCTCGGTAGAAATGTCCTCTTGGAACGGGGCGCCCCGAAGGCCCGGGAGATGCAAAGGGCGCAACCAAGCGCCATCCGCGGCGCCGCGCGGGAGACTCCAGAACGAACGCGTCTCCCTGGAGTCCGTCCGCCCGGCGCCGCGGAGGCGTCGCGGCGTTTATGTGCTGCGGGAGAACACCGCAGCGCGGAGGTATTCCCGGTTGAGCTTAGCGATGTTCTCCACGCTGACTTCCGCCGGGCACGCGGCCTCGCACAAGTAATGGTTGCTGCAGTTGCCGAAGCCTTCCTCGTCCATCTGACGGACCATGCTCACGGCGCGGCGCTCCCGTTCGGGCGCGCCCTGGGGCAACTGGGCGAACTGATTCACCTTGGCGCCCACGAAGAGCATGGCCGACGCGTTGGGGCACGCCGCGACGCACGCGCCACAGCCGATGCAGGCCGCCGCTTCGAAGGAGGTCTCGGCGTTCGGCTTGGGAATGAGGAACGCGTTCGCGTCGGGCGCTTGGCCCACGCGTACGGTGATATAGCCTCCCGCCGTCGTGACGCGGTCAAAGGCGGTGCGGTCCACCACCAGATCGCGGATGATGGGGAAGGCCCGGGCGCGCCACGGCTCGATGATGAGCGTCTGGCCGTCCCGGAACCGGCGCATGTGAAGCTGGCACAAGGTCGTGCCGCCGTCCGGTCCGTGGGCCTGGCCGTTGATGACGGCGCCGCATTGGCCGCAGATGCCCTCCCGGCAGTCATGGTCGAAGGCGATGGGCTCCTTGCCTTCGCCCTCCAGGCGTTCGTTGACCACGTCGAGCATTTCGAGAAAGGACATCTCGGTGTCGATGTCCTTGGCGTCGTATTCTTCAAACCGGCCTTTGTCCTGGGCGTTCTTCTGGCGCCAAACGCGCAATGTCAGGTTGATGGTCTTGCCCATTACGCATAACTCCTCTGCGCCGGTTTCGCTTCTTCGAAGGTCAAGGGCTCCTTGTGCAACTCCGGCGCTTCGCCCGGACCCTTGTCTTGCCACGCCGCCACATACGCGAAGTTCTCATCGTCGCGCAGGGCCTCGCCGTCTTCCGTCTGGTGCTCCTCGCGGAAGTGGCCGCCACAGGACTCTTCCCGGTGCAGGGCGTCGAGGACCATGAGTTCGGCGAACTCCATGTAGTCGGCGACGCGTCCGGCCCGCTCCAAGCTCTGGTTCAATTCATCGGAATAGCCCTGGATGTTCACGTTCTTCCAGAATTCTTCCCGGATCTCCGGGATCTTGTTCAGGGCCTCCTCCAAACCTTCCTTGGTCCGCGACATGCCGCACTTGTCCCAGAGCAAAAGGCCGAGCTCGCGGTGCAATGAGTCAACGGAGCGCTTGCCTTTGATGGAAAGGAGCTTGCTCGTCTGGTCCCGGGACTCCTTCACGGAAGCCTTGAAGGCCTCGTGGTCCGGCGTCACCGGGTCGAGCGCGTTCGAGGCGAGGTAGTCCGGCACGGTGTACGGGACCACGAAGTAGCCGTCGGCGAGCCCCTGCATGAGGGCGCTCGCGCCCAGGCGGTTCGCGCCATGGTCGCTGAAGTTGGCCTCGCCCAGCACGAACAGGCCGGGCACCGTGCTCATGAGATTGTAGTCCACCCACGTGCCGCCCATGGTGAAGTGGAGGGCGGGGTAGATGAGCATGGGCTCCTTGTAGGGGTCCACGTCGGTGATCTTCTCGTACATATGGAAGAGATTGCCGTAGCGCGCGGCGATGGCGTCCTTGCCCAGCCGCCCGATGGCGTCCCGGAAGTCGAGGTAGACCGCCTGGCCCGTGGGGCCCACGCCCCGGCCTTCGTCGCAGACATACTTCGCGTTGCGCGAGGCCACGTCCCGGGGCACCAGGTTGCCAAAGGAGGGATAGCGCCGCTCCAGGTAATAGTCCCGTTCGTCCTCGGGAATGTCGTTGGCTGGCCGCTTGTCCCCGGCCTTCTTCGGCACCCAGATGCGTCCGTCATTGCGCAGGCTCTCGCTCATCAGCGTGAGCTTGGACTGATAGTCGCCGTGGACAGGGATGCACGTGGGGTGGATCTGGGTGTAGCAGGGGTTGGCGAAATACGCGCCCCGCTTGTACGCGCGCCACGTGGCCGTGACGTTGCAGGCCTTCGCGTTCGTGCTGAGATAGAACACATTGCTGTAGCCGCCCGTGCAGAGCAACACCGCGTCGGCCGCGTGGCCCTCGATGTCCCCCGTGATGAGGTTCCGCGTCACGATGCCCCGGGCCTTGCCGCCCACCACGACGACGTCCAGCATCTCATGGCGGGGACACAACGTGACCTGCCCCCGGTTGACCTCCTTCATCATGGCGCTGTACGCGCCCAGGAGGAGTTGCTGACCCGTCTGGCCCCGGGCGTAAAAGGTGCGCGACACCTGGGCGCCGCCAAAGGAGCGGTTGTCCAACAGGCCGCCGTACTCCCGGGCAAAAGGCACGCCCTGGGCGACGCAATGGTCGATGATGGCGTTGCTCACCTCGGCCAGCCGGTAGACGTTGGCCTCGCGCGAGCGGTAATCGCCCCCTTTCACCGTGTCGTAGAACAGGCGGTACACGGAGTCCCCGTCGTTCTGGTAGTTCTTCGCCGCGTTGATGCCGCCCTGGGCGGACACGCTGTGGGCGCGGCGGGGACTGTCCTGGATGCAAAAGGTCTTGACGTTATAGCCCAGCTCGCCCAAGGCCGCCGAGGCCGAGGCCCCGGCCAGGCCCGTGCCCACCACGATGACGTTGTACTTGCGCCGGTTCGCGGGGTTGACGAGTTTTAGGTTGAACTTGTGCCGCGCCCACTTCTCGCTCATGGGGCCGGAAGGCGTTTTCGAATCGAGCGTCATGACTAAACTCCCACTCCGATGGTGTAATGGCGGATGAAGACATAGATGGGGATCAGGCTGAAGCCCACGGCCACGACGAGGCCCAAGGCGATGCTCCCCTTCTGGACCAAGGGAGTGTAGTGCTCATGGGTCACGCCCAGGCTCTGAAACAAGCTCTGGACGCCGTGGCTCAGGTGCAGCCCGACCGCGCACACCGCCAGAATGTAGACGAGGGAGCGCAAGGGGTTCAGAAAGGAATTCCAGACCAGGCCAAACAGCCCCAGGTTCATCGCCCCGTCCCCCGTCATCACCACGCTCCCCTCCCCATGATGATCGGCGAAGGTGAAGTCGAACAGATGGAGGAACAGGAAGAAGAACACCAACAGGCCCGTGTACACCATGGTCCGCCGCGAAAAGGGCCAGTCCCCCTTCGGGTTCGTCACCGCGTACCGGCCAGCGGTCGCCGCCCGGTTCTCCTGGGTGACCCGGATGGTGAAGTACACATGGAGCACAAAGGCCGCCAACAGGCCGATGCGGAAGGACCACAAGAAGGGGCCCAGCTCCAGGACCTTCTCCGCGTACTCGTTCAGGGCTTGCGGCCCCGCGAAGATGAGGAGGTTGCCGGCCAGATGGCCGATGATGAACAGGACAAGGATAATGCCCGTAACCGCCGCGATCTGTTTCTTGAAGATCGAGGACTGCAGAAAGGCGCGAAGGGATCTGCTCATGTCACGATTGGACCTCTCTATGTTGACGCGAAACGCGAAGGGATACGCAAGAAACCGTTGCGGGACGAGGCCGCGCCAAGCGCGGACCGGGAGTTCCGGATGTCATGCCCACGCCGCGGATGCGGGTGGCCGGCGCAGGAGTCCCCATCTCCCGCCCCCAGCGCCGGTTCGGGCGATATTGTGCACCAAAGCCCCCTGGCGAGTCCACAACGCCCGATCGCCGGACAGGGCGCCCCGTTGAGCCGTTTACATCCCCCGGCCCTTCGGGCCACCCCTTCAAAGGGGAAATCTGAAAGTTGTCAACGGCTAGCGGAAACCTCGTGTTTGCCCATCGCCGTGGTTAACCGAATGCGCCGCCAACCGATTTGTGAAAATCCTCCTTTGTGAAGGGGGATGTGGTCTCCGCATCTTCAGCCTTGCCCGGCGACTCGGG
>SLHB01000476.1 GCA_007136375.1 Candidatus Hydrogenedentota bacterium | reverse complement strand
TGTGTGCCGGAAAGATGCGGACCATGTCCGTTCACCCGATGGGTGAAGGCCACTGTTTCTTCCTCGGCGCGAATATGAGACTGGACAGCGATGTCCAGCCAAGCTTATCCGGCGATTTGGATGGCGTTCCCAGTTTGACTTGGCGGACGCGGATATGGTAGGAAATGCCGTCTGCGTTGCGCGTGGAAGCGGAGCGCTTTCGCGCGTAAGCCGCGAAGTTGCAAGCATTTCCAGGCGAACCGCCTATCCTCGGCCACCCCAGGGAGCGCTCGATGCCCGTTATGAAAGCCGGCGTTATCGGCTGCGGCAACATTGGCGCCGCGCTGTGCGCGGCCATGCGGGAGGGCGCCATTCCGGCCACGTTGGCGGCCGTGGCGGACGAGGACAGCTCCCGGGCGGAAGCCCTGGCCAAGGCCAGCGGCGCCGAAGCGCTGGATCTGGAGGGCTGCGCGCGGACAACGGATTTCCTCGTGGAATGCGCGTCGGGCGCCGTGGTTCCCGATGTGCTGCGGGCCTGCGCCCGGCACGGCCGTGATTGTCTAATCATGAGCCTAGGCGGCTTGCTGGACCAGCAAGACCTGCTGGCGTCGGCGCGCGCCGAGGGCGTCGGCGTCCATCTGCCCGCCGGAGCGCTCGCGGGCCTGGACGGACTCCGCGCGGCCATGGAGGCCGGGGTCGAAAGCGTGACGCTTACGACGCGGAAGCCGCCCCAGGGCCTGGCCGGCGCGCCATACTTGGAGCAACAGGGCATCGCCTTGGACGGCCTTACCGAGGCGCGCATCATCTTTGAAGGCAACGCACTAGAGGCCGTTCAGGCCTTTCCGAAGAATGTTAACGTGGCCGCGGCCCTGAGCTTGGCCGGCCCTGGCCCCGAGGCGGTGACGGTGCGGGTCGTGGCCGACCCCGCGGCGGAGGTGAACAGCCACGAGGTCGTGGTGACCGGCGCCTTTGGGCGCATGACCTGCGTCACCGAGAACATGCCGTCGCCTCAGAATCCCAAGACCAGCTATCTGGCGGTCCTTTCGGCGCGGGCGGAGTTGCGAGCGGCCGCGCTGGCCTTTGCGCGGCGGGAAGGCGCGCGCGCCTGAGCCGGGTCCGCGCTCCGGCGCGGGACCTGCGGATCATTTTACCCAACGGAGAGACAGCTACCATGTACGCAGTGTTAACAACGGGCGGCAAGCAGTACAAAGTCACCCACGGCGACGTGCTTCGCGTGGAGAAACTCGAGGCGCCCGTGGGCGAATCCATTGAAATCGGCGCGGTGAACCTCGTGGCGAAGGACGACGGCATTGTCGCCCGCAAGGAGGATCTTGAAAACGCGAAGGTCGTTTGCGATGTCCTGCGGCAAGGACGCGGCAAGAAGATCCGCGTCTTCAAGTTCAAGCGCCGGAAGGGCTACAAACGGACCGTCGGCCACCGGCAAGACTACACCGAGCTGCGGGTCCGCGAGATCCTGGTCTAAGACGATCCGCGCGTCCCTGCAACTGGAATTCATATAGCGTATTGAGGGATATCCTCCCTTTGCTAAGGAGTGCATCACCATGGCTCATAAGAAAGCAGGCGGCAGCTCGCGGAACGGCCGCGACAGCCGTTCCCAACGCCTAGGCGTCAAGAAGTTTGGCGGGCAAACCGTGCGCGCGGGCAACATTCTCGTGCGTCAACGGGGCACGAAATTCCACCCCGGCGAAAACGTCGGCATCGGCAAGGACGACACCTTGTTCGCGCTCACCGACGGCGTCGTCAAGTTCCGGTTCTTGCGAAAAGACCGCAAATGCGTGGACATTGTCCCTGACGCCCAAGCTTCCGCCAACTAAGCGCCGCACAGACGAGCCGGGCCCATGTTAGCCGATCACGCGCGCATCAAAGTGACGGCGGGGGCCGGAGGAAACGGTTGTTGCAGCTTCCGGCGGGAGAAGTATGTGCCCCGGGGCGGCCCCGACGGCGGCGACGGCGGCCGGGGCGGCGACATCGTGATGGAGGCGGACGCCCGCGTCAACGCCTTGATGGAGCTGCGCTACCACTCCACTTGGCGCGGCGAAAAGGGGGAGCACGGCCGCGGCAAGAACCAGCACGGGAAGCACGGCGGCGAAACGGTCATCCGGGTCCCGCCGGGCACGGTCATCCACGACTACGCAACGGGGGAAGTCCTCGCGGAGTTGCTGACGCCGGGTGAACGGTATTTGGCGGTCCGCGGCGGAAGCGGCGGGAAAGGCAACGCGCGCTTCGCCACGGCGACGAACCGGACGCCCCGGTTTGCCGAGAAGGGGGAGCCCGGCGAAGAAGCCGAGCTGTTTATCGAACTCAAGCTCATCGCCGAAGTGGGCATCACGGGCCTGCCGAATGCGGGCAAATCGTCCTTGCTCGCCCGCGTCACCCGGGCCGCTCCGAAGATCGGCGACTATCCTTTCACGACGGTGGCGCCCAATCTGGGGGTCGCGGAGTTGCCCGACGCGCGCTCGCTGACGTTCGCGGACATTCCGGGCATCATCGAAGGCGCCGCCGAGGGCAAGGGGCTCGGCCATGACTTCCTGCGCCACATCGAACGGACGAAGGTCCTGCTGATCCTGCTCGACGGCGCCGGCGACGTGGACCCGCTCGCGGCGCGGGACTTGCTCCTCGACGAACTCGGCGAATACAGCCCGGAACTCCTGGAAAAGCCCCGGGTCTACGCTCTGAACAAGGCGGATCTTCCGGAGAGCCGCGCCCGTTACCCGGAACTTCGAGCCGAATTCGGCGAGTTGTTTCTCGTTTCCGCCGCGACTGGCGAAGGGACCGCCGAATTGTTGGAAGACGTTTGGCGGCAAACGCGGGCGGTGGAGGAAGACGACGCAAGCGCCGTCGACGCCGAAGCCACGGCGGAATCGTACGCCTACGAGGTCCCTTACACCATCGAACGGACGCCGGACGGCTTCCGGGTGGAGGGCAAGGGCGTGTTGCGGGCCGTGCGGATGACCGACTTCGAGAACCGGCAAGCCGTCGCGCACCTCCAGCACAAGCTCCGGCGCATGGGCTTGTTCAAGGCCCTGAAACGGCAAGGGGCCAAGCAAGGCCATGTCATTCATATCGGAGACGAGGAGCTTGAGTACGAGCCTGACGAACGTTAAGACCCTGGTCATCAAGATCGGCACCTCGCTCTTGAGCGGAGAACGGGGTTTTGACGGGCGCATTGTGGAAGAAATCGTGAAGGACGTGGGCGCGCTCAAGCGCGAACGGCACCTGAACGTCCTCATCGTTTCATCGGGCGCCATCGGCTGCGGCATGGACATTCTGGGCATGAAACAGCGGCCCACGCTGCTCCCGTTGAAGCAGGCCACGGCGGCGGTGGGCCAGTCGCGGCTTATGCACTATTACGAAACCCTCTTCCAGGTCTACGGCCAAGGGCTTAAGACCGCGCAGATCCTCCTCTCTCCCCACGAGCTCGACAACCGCCGCACGTACCTCAACATCCGGAACACCATCCGCACGCTCTTTGAGCTCGGCTCGGTCATCCCCATCGTCAACGAGAACGACCCGGTGGCGACGGACGAGCTCAAATTTGGCGACAACGACACGCTGGCCGCCCGCATCGCGGCGAAGATCGACGCTGATCTGTTCATCATACTCAGCGATATCGACGGCCTGTACGACAAGAATCCGGCCACGCACCCCGACGCCAAGCTCATCCCCCGCATCGACATGATCACGCCGGACATGGAGCATTGCGCGGAGGACACGCTGACGGAGACCACAACCGGCGGGATGAAGACCAAGCTGGCCGCCGCGCGCATCGTATGCGCCTCCGGACTTAGCATGGTCATCGCCAACGGGCGCACGCCGGGCATCGTCCGGCGCGTTCTCGACGGCGAAGGACCCTGCACGGTGTTCTGCGCGAGCGACGCCATCATGCGGCAACGCAAGCGGTGGATCGCCTTTGGCCGCTCCCTCCGCGGCGCCCTGCATGTCGACGACGGGGCCCGGGACGCGTTGCTCAGGCGCGGACGCAGCCTGTTGCCCGCCGGCGTCACCGCGGTTTCCGACACCTTCGACATGGGCGCGGCCGTCCGCATCCTGGACTTGGAGGGCCGCGAGCTCGGCTGCGGCCTAGTCAACTACTCCAGCGAGGAAATCGAGCGCATTAAGGGTTGCAAAACGCAGGACATTCCAGCCATCTTAGGCCGGAAGGACTTTGACGAGGTTGTGCACCGGGACAACCTTGTTCTGCTGCAATAACCAGGCGCTTGCGGGCGTTTCCGCCCTAGTGCGGGCGTTTCCGCCCTAGCGCGGGCGTTTCCGTCCGAAAAAGCCACGCTCCACGGACATTTCAACAGCCAGGGATGATCAACGCCATGACCATGACCCAGCCGCTGCAAGAAGAAATCCTTCGGATTGGCCAGCGCGCCCGCGCGGCCGCCCATGGCCTCCGCTCCCTTTCCCGCTCCGTAAAGGACGCCGCGTTGCACACCATCGCGCGGGACCTGCGGGCCAACGCCGGTCCGCTGCGGGAAGCGAACGAACACGATCTGGCCGCGGGCCGGGAGAAGGGGCTGAACGCCGCCCTTCTCGACCGCCTTGAATTGACGGACAAGCGCATCGAAGCCATGGCCGCCGGGCTGGAGACCGTGGCCGCGTTGCCCGATCCCGTGGGCGACATCGCGCACCAGACCGTGCACCCCAACGGCATCCGCATCGCCCAAATCCGCCAACCCATTGGCGTCGTCGGCATCATCTACGAGAGCCGGCCCAATGTCACCGCCGA
>SLHB01000202.1 GCA_007136375.1 Candidatus Hydrogenedentota bacterium | reverse complement strand
GCCGCGCGGCGCCGCCTGGCCCGGATGTACCACGCCGTGCTGGAGGAGATCGACGAGATCAGCCTTCCCAGGGTGATTCCTGGGGTGGAGCACGCCTGGCACTTGCTGATTATCCGGCTGAACCTGGCGAAACTCACGAAGACCCGGGATGAAATCGCCCAGGATTTGCGGCGGGAAAACATTGGCTCGGGCGTGCACTTTCTGGGGCTGCACCTCCATCAATACTACCGGGAGACGCTTGGCTACACGGAGGCGTCCTGTCCAGAGGCCACGGCCGCGTCACGCGAGATCCTGTCCCTGCCCCTGTTTCCCGCCATGACCGACAAGAACGTGCGCGAAGTCGTGGACGCGTTGAAGAAGGTGCTTGTCCATGCCCGGCGCGGGGCGTAGGCCCTTGGCGGGAATGCCCCCCCGGGGCCGCTGTCCGGCGTTTGACCTGGCCGCGCGGCCGCGCATAGACTCCCACGAGGAGGCGCCGCCTCAGGCGGCGAGGCTTGGAGGAACCCGATGGACTGCAAGGAGGGAGCGCGAATGAAGTTTAGACAGTCGCCCGACCGGTCTTTCGTGGCGTGCGCCGCCGCCGTGGTCTTGTGCGGATTCCTGTCTCTGGAAGCGCGCGCCGAAGGCCTCGGCGAGAACGACGCGCTCCGCGCCTACATGGAGTTTGCCGACGGTTCGAACAGGGGCATGTACGATCCCGAGACCGGCAGCAAGGGCTATCCCGACGAAGCGTACGACGCCACCACGGCCATGGTGATCAACTGGCACGCCTTGCCGGAAGATAACGCGGAACTGGACGGACGCCTGCGCTACCGGCGCGTCCACCCGGAAGCGTCGGAATGGACGGAAGTCCAAGGCGAGTCCGCTCCCTTTTGGCATCGGGACGAACTGATTCACCGGGTGATACTTACGGACCTGACGCCGGGTTCGGTCTACGAATTTCAGGCGGCGGAAGGCGGGCGCGTCTTCCGCTTCCGCACCATGCCCGCCAGTTTGGATGAACGGCCCGTGCGCATCGCCTTGACCGCCGACCACCAGTCGCCGGGCTGGAGCGACATGGCCCACGCGAACGCCCGGAACGTCGCCTCCCAGCAACCCGATATGTTCGTTGTCGCGGGCGACTTCGTGAACTGCGAAGGAGAAATCACGGAGACCAACGCGGAGCGTTGGGCCCTCTACCTCGACACGCTTTATGGGGCGGAGAACGGCTACTTCATTTACGACGGCGCGATTGGCGGCCAGGTCTTCGAAAACCTGATCATTCCCCACGTAGGCATCCTCGGCAACCACGAGACCGGGCAACGCAATCACATCCGTTGGCCCGCCGACCCCGTCACGGGAATGTCCGAACCCGGTTACCCGGAGTTCGTCGCGGGCAATTGGATGCAACTGCTTTTCCACTGGCCCTTCAGCAGCGAGGGTTTCTACAGCGAGTTCCGGCCGGAACATCCGAACATCAACGCGGAACACGTTCGCGAAGGCTTCGGGAAGGGCGGCTACGGCGCCCTGCACTTCGCCGACTACCTCCTCCTCATCGGCCTGGACAACAGCCAGAACTGGGAAGGCGCGCCGGACACGGGGGTCCGGGACTGGGAAGGCAACCTTATCACGGAGCGTTGGCCCTGGTTCGAGACCTTGCACTCCGACATCCGGCAGGATGAGTGGCTGCGAAACCTGTTGGAGCCGGAAGCCGGACCCACCGCCGGCGAGCGTTTCGCCCACATCCTTCCCGTGTGGCACCGGGGGCTCTTCGGCCATGTGCGGCTCAACATGAGCGTGAAAAACCGGGGCCTCATGGAGTATTGGCTACCCATTCTGTACCGGAACGGCGTGCGCGTTATAAAGGAAGGGCATGACCACGTGTATACCCGGACCGTGCCCATGGTGATTACGGAGGAACAGCCGGAGAACACCTATGCGGGCAAGGTCCATTTTGAGCCGATGAACTGGGAGATCACGGACAACCTCAGCCAGGATTACATCGACGATGTCTTCGCCGCCGATGTTCTCCACTGCGCGGATACCGACGCGATCGTGGGTTGGACGTACAAGGGTCACTACATCACTCAGGGCGCGTCAGGGATGATCGCCCAGGGCCACGGCGGGTGGGCCGCGGGCCGCCGCGACACGGGCGGGCGCGGCAGCGGCAACGCTGGCTTGTGGTTCGTGGACGAGGAACAAGGGGGCGCGGCGTTTGGCGGCAGCGCATCGTTCCACACCACCACGGTGATTCTCACGAACGAAGACCTCATCCTTAAGACGCACCGGCCAGACAAAGAACAGCCCATTCACAAGGCCCGGTGGGACAGGGAGCTCGACCGCTGGCAGGCCTTTGATTTTAGCGCGCCCGATGGCGGCGCCTGGATGCCTTACGAGGACTATCGCGCGGAATAGGCGCCGGCCCAAGGAGGACCCCATGGTCATCAAGACGTGCGCCATCACGATCCTAACCGCGGCGCTCGCCTTCGCCGCACAGGCGGAGGATGGGCCGGCGCGGCAGATGGAGGCGTTGAGCCGGGGGCTTACGGCCATTCACCAAGGCGGCGGCGATGTCTTCGTAAGTTGGCGGCTCTTTGGGGACGATCCCAGCGGAGTCGCCTTCAATCTCTACCGGCAAGAGGGCGGCGGCGCGCCAGTCCGCCTCAACGACGCGCCGCTAGATGGGCCCACCCACTTCCAGGACACGGGCGTGGATTTCACCGATCCCGTCGCATATACGGTGCGTCCCGTCGTGGAGGGGGAAGAGTTGGCGTCTTGCCGCCCCTTCGAGCTGCCCGCCGGCGCGCCCGCGGAGCCCTATCTGTCCGTACCCGTCCAAACGCCCGAGGGCTATCATCCCAACGACATTTCCGTGGGCGATCTGGACGGCGACGGCGATTACGAGTTGATTGTCCACATGGTGGGCAGGGGCCGGGACAACGCCCACTCCGGAATGACCACCGAACCCATCCTGCACGCGTACAAACTCGACGGAACCTTGCTCTGGGAGATCAACTTAGGCCGGAACATCCGGGAAGGTGCCCATTACACCCAGTTCATGGTCTACGACCTGGACGGCAATGGGAGGGCGGAGATCGTCTGCAAGACCGCGGACGGAACCGTCGATGGCGTGGGCAATGTCATCGGTGACGCGGACGCGGACCACCGGGCCGAGAACGGCTACATCCTGGCGGGCCCCGAGTTTCTCACCGTGTTCGGTGGCGAAACGGGCGAGGCCTTGGCGACGGTGAACTATGTCCCGCCCCGTCATCCGGAGACGCGGAACCCCACGTCCGATCAGTTGAACGAGGTGTGGGGCGACGGCTACGGGAACCGGGTGGATCGGTTCCTGGCGTGCGTCGCCTATCTCGACGGCGAACGCCCCAGCGTGGTCATGGCCCGGGGATACTACACCCGGACCGTGCTTGCGGCCTGGAATTGGCGCGACGGCGAGCTGAGCCGCGTGTGGACCTTCGACACGGCGTCCGAGCCGGAGCTCGCGGCCTATGAGGGCCAAGGGAATCATCAGCTCGCGGTGGCCGATGTGACGGGCGACGGGCGCGACGCCATCATCTACGGCGCCGCGGTCATCGATCATGACGGAACGGGGCTCTACTCCACCGGCTGGGGCCATGGCGACGCCCTTCATGTCAGCCAGATGGACCCGGACCGGCCCGGCTTTCAGATCTTCATGCCCCATGAGTATCCAGATCAATACGGCCCGAACGCCATATCTTACCGGGATGCGGAGACGGGCGACCTCATCTGGGGCGTGGAGGGGACGGGCGACATTGGCCGGGGCGCCGCGATGGACATCGATCCCCGCTATCCCGGCTACGAGATGTGGGCGTCGGGCGACACAGGCGGGCTGTACACGGCGCAACAGTGGACCGAGGACGAGGAATTGGGGCCCCGGGGCGTCGAGATCTCGGAGAACAAGCCCCGGGCCATCAATTTCGGTGTCTGGTGGACGGGCGACCTGCTCCGCGAAACCCTTGATGGGACCACCATCGCGAAGTGGAACTGGGAAGCGGAGACCACGGACGTGATCCTGTCGCCGTCCGGCGTCCGCTCGATCAACGGCACGAAAGCGACGCCGAACCTCAGCGCGGACATCCTGGGCGACTGGCGGGAGGAGGTCATCTGGCGGTCCGAAGATAACCAAGAGCTCCGGATCTATATGACGGTAGAGCCGACGGAGCACCGCTTCCACACCCTGATGCACGACCCCGTGTACCGCATGTCCGTGGCGTGGCAGAACGTCGCCTACAACCAGCCGCCTCACCCCGGTTTCTACCTGGGCCATCACATGGACCCGCCGCCGCGCCCGAACATCTACACCGTGGAGGCGGAGTAGCCCGGCTCTTTGCCTGGACTCCCCGTCACCGGCGTTGAAAGGCGAGCCACCTCTGAAATAAGGCCTTCAAGCGGGGACTAAACTTCGTGCGCATGTAGGCGTCCGCGGCTTTCTTGATGGCTTCCGCCTGAGTCGGGTAGGGGTGGATCACCCGTGCGAGCTTTCCCAGGGAGAGGCCGTGGGTCATGGCTAGCGTGATCTCGTTGATCATCTCGCCCGCCCGCGGGGCCACGAATGTCGCGCCCGCGATGCGGCCCGAGCCCTTGTACGCGTGGACCTTGAAGAATCCCTCCGTTTCGCCGTCGAGGATCGCCCGGTCAACCGCGTCCATGTCCACGGTAAAGGTGTCCAAGGCCACGTCCGCTTCCGCGGCGGCTTTCTCCGTTAGGCCCACATGGGCCACTTCAGGGTCCGTGT
>SLHB01000006.1 GCA_007136375.1 Candidatus Hydrogenedentota bacterium | reverse complement strand
TTCGAATTGTGGTACATAGATGCGTTTGCAGGCTCGGCCGCTGAAATCAGGGCTTCCGAGGAAGAAGCCGAACAATCTCTCTTCCCCGACCTCGAGGAAGAGGACGCGCGGAGATTTCGCAGAGGCTCAGTCCGGCAAGCCCTGGAGGTTGACCCCCCGTTTGATCGCTACATACTGATAGAAAAAGATCCTCGAAAATGTACCATACTTATGAAGAACATACGAGAAAACTATCCGGCTTTCAAGAACAGAATTGACGTAATCAATGAGGATAGCAACAGTTATCTGCAAGAACTATGCAAACACCTGCACCGACAAGGCGGGATTCGTGGTGTGGTGTTCTTGGATCCATTTGGAATGGACGTGGAGTTCCGGACGGTGCAATCGTTGGCACAGACGGAAGCTCTTGACGTCTGGATATTGTTTCCCCTGGGTATAGCAGTTGGCCGACTGCTTACCCGACACGGTTTGCCGCGGCGGTCGTGGCAGGAATCGCTTACGCGCACATTCGGCGGAACAGGTTAGAGAGACGTGCTTTATCGGGAGAACCCTCAGCTCAACCTGGACGGGGAGCCGGATGGCCCCCAACGGCACGCTACGTTGGAAGAGGTTGGAGAGTACTACAACGAATGCCTGAAGAACGTGTTCGCGTATGTGTATCCAAAGCAGCGTCGTTTGAACAATTCCAGAGGCAACCCCCTATACCTCCTATGTTTGGCCTGCGGCAACCCCAGAGCGACTCATATTGTGGAGAAGATAGCTCCCTACATTATGGAAGAGAAGGGCGGCGACCGTGTCTGATCGATCGGCTATCGAGTGGACCGAAGCCACTTGGAACCCCGTAACGGGTTGCAGCAAGGTCTCGGCGGGCTGCAAGCATTGCTACGCCGAGCGAATGGCTTTGCGGCTTATGGCGATGGGCCAACCGAATTACGCCAACGGCTTCGAGGTCACGCTTCAGCGCCACATGCTGGAGAAGCCTTTGCGATGGCGGCAACCGCGGGTCATCTTTGTCAACTCCATGAGTGATCTGTTTCACAGCGATGTGCCTGATTCGTATATCGACGCCGTGTTCGAAGTCATGACGCGGGCCCACTGGCACGTGTTCCAGGTGCTGACAAAGCGGGCCGAGCGCTTGGCTAGCTATGCCAGCAGCCGCGCTTGGCCATTCAATGTTTGGGCTGGCGTAAGCGTGGAAGACGCACGCACCGCCGGCCGAATCGCCTTTCTACAGCAGGCGCCCGCGGCAGTGCGTTTCCTGTCTCTCGAACCCCTGCTCGGGCCCTTGCCCAATCTTTCGCTTGACGGGATCCACTGGGTCATCGTGGGGGGCGAATCCGGCCCAGGCGCGCGGCCCATGGAAAAGTCCTGGGTCGACGGCATCCGGGACCAGTGCGCCGCCACGGGCACGCCGTTCTTCTTCAAGCAGTGGGGTGGACGCAACAAGAAGCGTGCGGGCCGCCTCTTGGATGGCCGCACTTGGGACGAGACGCCGTCAACCCACGCTACGCCATGGAGCCCCCGGCCAACCGGACAGGCGTAGATCTCGCGCCGCTGCTGCCCCTGTCCCGGCAACCCCCAGGCGCCCGCCCTCGCGGTTAGCCGGCGGCGGCTTGGGGGTTGGTCAGCTCCAGGCGCCGCACCGCCGGCCGGCCAATCGACACGTAGTCGAACCCTTGCGTGCGCATGAACTCGGGCGCGTAGAGGTTACGGCCATCGAAAATGACCGGCTCGTTCAGCAGGGACTTCACCCGGCCGAAGTCGGGATTGTGGAAAACGGGCCATTCCGTGATCAACAGGAGGGCGTCGGCGCCTTCCAGCGCCTCGTAATGGCCGCCGAGGTACCGCACGCCGGGCATGTCGCCGAGGACGCGGCGCGTTTCGTCCATCGCCTTCGGGTCATAGGCCTGCACGAAAGCGCCTTCGTCCGTCAGCGCTTGGATCAGGAACAACGCGGGCGCTTCGCGGACGTCGTCGGTCTCGGGCTTGAAGGCGAGCCCCCACATGGCGAAGGTCCGTCCCCGCAGCTCTCCGCCGTAGTACTCCCGCAGCTTGTCCATGAGGGAGAGGCGTTGCCGCGCGTTCACCGCGTGGGCCGCTTCGATAACGCCAGGGGCGCAGCCGTGGGCGCGGGCGGTATGGATGAGGGCGGCGACGTCCTTGGGAAAGCAGGATCCGCCGTAGCCGATGCCGGGATTGATGAAATGCCGGCCGATCCGGTGGTCCAGGCCGACGCCTTCGCGCACGTCCCCCACGTCGGCGCCCACCCGCTCGCAAATGGTGGCGATTTCGTTCATGAAGGATATCTTCGTGGCCAGCATGGCGTTGGCGGCGTATTTCGTCATCTCGGCGGAGCGCGTGCTCATGAGCAGGATGGGGCGGCCTTCCCGCGCGAAGCTCGCGTAGAGCTCCCGGAGCAGCACGCCGGTGCGCACGTCGTCGCAACCCAGGACAATGCGGTCGGGCCGCATGAAATCCTCAATCGCCGCGCCCTCCCGCAGGAACTCGGGATTTGACACCACGTCGAATTGATGTGCGGCCCCGCGGGCGTCCAACGCTTCCTGCACGGCGCGCCGGACGTCATCGGCGGCGCCCACGGGGACCGTGGACTTGTCGACGATAATCTTGTACCCCTCCATGTGGCGTCCCACACCGCGGGCGGCCTCCATCACGTAGCTGAGATTCGCCGTGCCATCGGGCTGGCTCGGCGTGCCCACGGCGATGAAGATGAACAGCGCGTTCTTGATGGCTTGCGGGCTGTCTGTCGTGAAGGACAGGCGCCCTTGCTCCACGTTGCGGCGGACAAGCTCGTCGAGGCCGGGCTCGTAGATGGGGATCTGTCCGGCCTTAAGCGCGGCGATCTTGGCTTCGTCGACGTCCACGCACGTCACGTCGTGCCCCAGCTCGCTGAAGCAGGTTCCGCTGACAAGCCCCACATATCCCGTTCCGATAATCGCAATTTTCATCGCCGCCAACCTCCTGGCAAGAGCCTCCACCAACCCATCCACGGACCACATGTAAAGCACGTGCGATTATACCCGGAATCGGCGGATCTTGCGTTGGAGTGGACGGAAAGACTGGGAAAAGCTGGGAGACCAGGGGTGTTCGCAAAGAAGAGCGGGAATGGACGGCGCGGCTGGGGCGCCGGCGGGGCGTGGAGCAGGCGCTACCGCCGCTCCACGCTTAGAACGATAACCATGTCGCCGGTGTCGAGGCTGAAACCGCCGAAGCATAGGCGGTCGCCGGGAACCACGGCGCTTGTAGTCTTTAGAGCGTTGACGCGGCGCCGGTTGCCCGCGCTGTCCTCGACGAGTTGCTCGACCCGTGTTTCAATGCGGATCCGGCCGTTGGCCTCCGCGCTGATGGGCGTTACGTAGAGGGTGTACTCGCTGTCGATGGGCAGACGCGCCTCTTCCTCGAAGGGCGCGCGCGTCTGGCTTGACCGGATCAGCCGGTAGGTGTCGTATTGAAGGTGGGAGACCGCGTTGCGCACGGCCTCCGTCCCTTGCGCGAAATGCGCCTCCTCGCGGTCCTCCACGGTGGCGCGGAGGACCGTGACACTCACCGTGACGGGATCGGGCGGGTCGCCCGCCCACGCCGCGGCCGCGGGAACTAGCAGCAACAAGGCGGCTATATATTTCACCACATGTCTTCCTGAGCTACGCTAACCCAGACCGTCGTAGTGCCATTTTCCGTTGAATAGTACGAAACTTCAGCGTCCTCGAGCTCGGTCGACCAGCTTTCCACCACGGTGCCTTCGGCCGCCCCGGGGTCGCCCGAAAGCACGGCCAGGGACGATAGGCCTAT
The DNA here is from genome assembly GCA_007136375.1 of Candidatus Hydrogenedentota bacterium. Classification (GTDB taxonomy): domain Bacteria; phylum Hydrogenedentota; class Hydrogenedentia; order Hydrogenedentales; family SLHB01; genus SLHB01. Next base: position 970 of record SLHB01000006.1, on the reverse strand, counting down.
CACCAGCGCCGCGGCCACGGCGGACACCGGCGCCCATACGCGCCGCCACGCCCATGCGGGCCGCCGCTCCAGTCCCTCGTGAATGCCCGCCATGAAGGCGGGAAACTGGCCTTCGCCGACGCCTTCGCGCACCGCGGCCTGGCGCGCCCCTCTCTGTAGCGTCCCGAGACGCTCCACATGGGCGGCGCACACGGCGCAGCTTTTCACGTGCCCGGCCGCCCCAGCATCCCCGGGCATTCCCGAATCGAACCATCGTTCGGCTTCACGTAAGTATTTGCAAGTACTCATCCTAGTCACCTTCCACCACACCCATGCGAATAAGCTGATGTTGCAGCTTTTTTCGCGCATGATGCAACCGGCTCATCACCGTGCCCAGACTGCACCCGATTACCTCCGCCATTTCTTCGTAGGACAGCCCTTCGAATTCCCGGAGGATAAACACCGTCTTGTGCTTGTGGGACAGGGTCTCCAGCGCTTTTGTAATCGCCTCGCCGAGCTCACTCGAAGCCAAGGCCTCATCCGGCGCCTGTCCCGCGCTCGCCGCCTGTCCCGCTTGCACCGCGTCGTCAAAGGCGACGGTTTGGATCCGGCGTTTTTTCAGGTAATCCTTGCACTGGTTCGCCGTTATCCGCATCAACCATGTTTTGAAGCTGGCGTCGCCCCGGAAACGCCGCAAAGCGCGGTGCGCCTTGATGAATACCTCTTGTGATATATCCCAAGCTTCTTCACGGTTCCGTACAAAGTGATGCGCAAGGGCAAAAACATCGTTCCGATACCTGCGCACCAAGGCCTCGAAGGCGCGAATATCGCCCGTTCTCGCCTTTTCAACATCGGCGGCGTCGCTGTTGTCCCTGGGTTGCGCGCCTGTGGCGCGCGCCCCCTGGGGCGATGCGTGGACCGCCAACGTGGGCTCGGCGTCCGTGGCGTCCGCCGGCTTATCCGTTGAACTAGACGACGCCAAGGCCCTGAT
>SLHB01000097.1 GCA_007136375.1 Candidatus Hydrogenedentota bacterium | reverse complement strand
AATGCAGCCGGCGAAACCGTTGGCGGCGTCGAAGAAGGCGGCGTTTGCGTCCGTGACCTCCCCATGACGGATCAACAACTCATGAGAAACGCCCTCGGACTCTTCCATCGCTTTGTGGCAGCTTTCAAGGAGATCGACCGCGCTCCGGGTCCAGACGGCCCAATGGCCCAAGAGTCCCCCCGTCATGCGCCGCGTCACGGGCTGGCCATTCACTTGAAACCGGTACGTGGTGAGGAGATCCGGAACGATGGCGTCGTCATTGCCCGTATACAAGGCGACATCATCGCGGCCGCTCTCCGCGGCCGCCCGCATGACGTCGAGGGTGTGATAGCGATTGAAGGGCGCAATCTTGATGGCGATCACCCCTTCGATCTCTAGGAACCGCCGCCAGAACGCGTAAGGAAGGAGGCGTCCCCCCACCGCCGGCTGGAGGTAGAATCCCACGAGCGGTATCGTTTCGGCCACGGTGCGGCAATGGTCCAGCAGCGCCTCCTCCCCACTCTCCTTGAAGGCGGCGAGACTGGCCAAGGCGGCGTGATAGCCGCGTTCCCGCAAGATTTCCCCTTCTTTCACCGCCTGGGCCGTCCGTCCGCAGACGCCGCCGATCCGGGCCAGAGGCGCATTCCGGGAGGCGTCCGCGCGATCCATTTCCTCGGCGGCTAAGGCCAAGACCGGCTCGAAGAGTCCCGCGTCCCGAATGGCGAATTGCGTGGTGTGAACGCCCACGGCCAGTCCGCCCGCCCCAGCGGCGATATAGTAGCGCGTCAAGGCCCGCTGCCGTCGCTCGTCCAGGCGGCGCTTCGCATCGAGGACCAGCGGGTGGGCCGGAATCGCCACGCCTCGCTGTAGCGCCGCGCGGGTCTCCGTAGGTATGCCTTTGGTCTGGCTCGTCATGATGGCTCAGTTCTCCGGTGGAGGAATCGCGCAAACACAAGAACGGCCGCGCGCGGACCTCAGAATCCAGGAAAGCGCTAACGGATCACCCGTTGATTCGCAGGCTCCGCCCTCAGAATTGACCGGAACGGACTTCAAAGTGGGTGGGTTTCCCCAGCGTCTCGCCCCCCAGCTTCACCCAATGGGCAATCCATCGGATCATAGTGTCCAAGGACACCTTGGGCGGTCCGAGCTCGGCGTAGGCCCGGTCCGGGTTGCTCAAGAGCGCGTCCGGCGCTTCTTCTCCCGTGATCACCGCAGGCTTCCCAAGGGCCTCGCCAAAGCGTTCGGCGAGACTGCGGACGGAGAGGATCTCTTTGCCCGTCGTGTTGATGACGAAGGGCGGAACCGCGGTGTGGTCCAGCGTTTGCAGCGCCATGGCGTTGGCGTCGCTTTGCCAGATGACGTTGGCGTAGCCCATGGTGACGTCCACCGGATCGCCATTCCAAACCTTGTGCGCGATGTCCGTGAGGACGCCGTAGCGGCATTCGCAGGCGTAGTTTAGGCGGATGATGCTCGTGGGCGTGTTCCGCTTGCGGCTCGCGTAGGTGAACACGCGCTCCCGGCCCAAACAACTCATCCCGTACTCCCCAACGGGATACAGGTCGTCCGTCTCCACCGAGCCGCCCTTGGAAACGGGCGTAAGCGGATATACGTTACCGGTAGAAAAGGCGGCGATGCGGCTCTCGGCGAAATGCCGCGCGGCCACTCCCGGCAAATACGCGTTCATGGCCCACGTCGTCGAGGGCTCCTCTGCGCTGCCGAACTTCATGCCGGTCATGAACACGACGTTTGGCGTACACGGCAGGCGTTCCAACGCGGCTTCCTCCAGGAGGTCGCACGCGACGGTCTCCACTCCATGACGCTCAAGGGCCTCCGCCGCCGCCCGGTTGGTAAACCGGGACACGGCGATAATCCGCCGATCCTTGCCCGCCGCTTCGGATCCACGCTTGGCCATGCGCGCGAGGGTGGGCCCCATCTTGCCACCGGCGCCAAGGAACATGAGGTCCCCCTCTAGACGGCCCATGACCTCCGTCACGCCGTCCGTGGGTTCGCTCAACTGTTCTTCAAGTTCCGCCTCGGTCTCAATGTAGTCCGTCAGAGTCATGGACAGTTCTTCCCCTGCGCTGGGCCCGGCCGCCTAGTTACTTGGATGGTGTTGGCGGAGATTGTTGCACGGCGGGGGCCACGGCATCAACGCGGGGCGCGCGATACCGAGAACAAGTCGGCCATGGGAATTTATTTATGGTATCCTAATATGGATGACTTTAATGACCGCCGGGATCCAAGCCGGAGCGTCGGCGGTCCCTTCGCGCGCCTTGTCCTAGGAGGATTCAGCCGTGTTTCCGAAAATCGTTCTTGCGGGGATCTTGACCGCTCTGCTCGGCGCGGCGGCCGGAATGCTCGCCATCCATTCACGGACCGCTCCCGAGTTGGAAGGCCTTCAAGCCCAACGCGCCAAACTCCAGAGTGACTACGCGGCAATGCAGCGCGAGGCGGAGCTTGCCCGGCAGCGGGCGGACCGCATGGACCAGCGGAACGCCGAGCTTCAAGGCCACATCATGGCCCTGGAGCAGCAGCTCAATGAGATGCGCGCCACCATGGCCATGGGCTTTCCGATGGAAACGCCCGGCCAAGGCATGTTTGACGAAGCCCCCACCCTGGATGCTGCGCCGGATGATCCCGTCAATCCCATGGAGGCGCGCCAGGCCGCCATGGGCCCCGGCGGCCGCGGTCCTTGGGAGTGGACTGAAGAAGAGCGAGCTGAATGGGAGGCGCAACGGGCGGAGCGCGCCACCCAGATGCGTGAAGCCATGGAGAACGCCACGCGCGAGCGCATCGCCCGGATCCCCGATCCCGCCGCCCGCGAGCGCCTGTGGGAGATCCATCGCTACACGCAAGACATGATGGAGTTTCAAGGCGATGCTTTCACTGCGGACAATGACGACGATAGAGCCCTCTTCCAGCAGGCGGCCCGGGAGACGGCGGAGCAGATGAACGCCCTCATTCAGCGGCATCGTCAGGCGACCCTCGAGAGCCTGGCGGAGCAAGCCGGAGCGGAGGATCCGCGGGCGTTCGCGGACATGCTTCAGCAACTCCAGCGGGACGATCCTCTCCTCGGGATGGGCCCAGGCATGTTCATGCCGCCGCCGGGACCCGGTCCAGGCGGAGGCCGCCCTGGCTTCGGCCCTGGCGGAGGTGGCGGCTTCGGCGGTCCAGGTTTTGGCGGCCCGGGTGGAGGCCGGTTCGGCGGGCCTCCCGGCGGACCGGGGCAAGGAAGCTAGACTACCCTGCAACGAAGGTGGGATTTCCAGATAGCGGCGCTGTGTTACCCCTTTGAACAGCGCCGGACGCCTCGGCGCGTATTCTCTTAGCTATATAAGACACGGAACCCAAGCCGCGGCGGGAGACGCGGGCCTTCTCCCGCCGCGCGCCATTTCACAAGGGGCGGCGCGCTTTACTCTCATGAGCATCTTCTTTCTCGACGTTAACACGGCCTTGGGCCGCCCGCCCGCGCCGCGCTCGGAGGCCTTCGACACGGCGGACGCGCTTCTCGCCGAAATGCGGCGGCTCCATATTGGCGCGGCCCTTGTATGTCACCAGCTTGCCCTCCACGGCGACATGGAGCTTGGCAACACGTGGTTGACCAGCGCCCTCGCGCCCCATCCCAATCTGCTTCCGTGTTGGGTTGTCGGTCCGGAAGCCTTCGGCGACGCGCCCGAGGCGGGGTTCTGGGTGCATCAAGCCGTCAACAACGGCGCACGGGCGCTTCGCCTGTGTCCGACGGCGGCGGGCTTCAGCCTGGACGAACCGGGCGCGGCGCCGATTATGGAGCACGCGGCCCGGGGCGAGTTGCCGGTATTCCTCGACTTCGCCGCGACACAGGGCGCCCCCCCGGCCATCCCCTGGGAGCAAGTGGCGGATCTCTGCGAACGCTTTGGCGAGACGAGCTTCGTGGCGGTCGGCGCGGCGACGCCGGATCTGCGCAAGGCCTTGCCCCTCCTGAACCGCTTCGGCAACCTGTACCTGGAGACAAGCCGCCTCGCGACGCCCCGCGTACTGGAGCGCCTCGTCGAGATGGGATTTGTGGAGCGGCTTCTCTTCGGCGGGGGCATGCCCGCGCTGGCGGGCGAAGGCGCCGTGGAGCAAGCGCACCGGGCCAACATACAGCCTTCCGCCCTGCAGAAAATCATCGGCGCGAACGCGCGCAAGCTCCTGGGCGTTGTGGAGCCGGAAGCCATCTCCCCCCTGGAGTTCGAGCCCATCGTGCGTCCCATCGGACTCAACATTGACGTGTGCGCCCACCTCGGCCAGTGGCAGCCGCTGAGCCAGCCGCGCACGAACATCGACAGCCTGTTTGCGGAAGCGCACCGGCTGGGCGTCCATCGCGTGATCGCCGGAAGCTTCACCGCCGTGTACGGCGACCCTTCCGCGGGCAACCAGGAAGTCCACGAAGCCATCCTGCGCTTTCCCGGCATGTTCTTCGGCCATGTCACGGTCAATCCCCATTACCCGGAAAGCGCTGCGGCGGACCTGAAGACCTGCTTCGAGGAACGGGGCGGCTACGTGAGCATCGCCTTTCATTGCGGCGCGCACGAAGCATCCTTGGACCATCCCGGGTACCGGTCGGCCCTGGCGTTTGCGGAGGAACGGGGCGTTCCTGTCCTCGTCCACGGCGCGGAGCCGGAAGCGTGGGAGCGCATCACCGGCGAGCGCGGCGGCGTGACCTTCATCGCCGCGGGCGCCGGGGGCTGGGACGGCAGCGCCGGTCCATGGGAGCGTTTGGCCGCGTTGGCGAAGGAACGGAGCAACCTGTATCTCGCGACGGACGGCCCGTTGGCCCACCGGGGCGTCCTCGCCCGCCTT
>SLHB01000059.1 GCA_007136375.1 Candidatus Hydrogenedentota bacterium | reverse complement strand
TCCAATTCGCCTTCAAGGGTCACGGTGCTGCCCGCTTGGACCAAGCGTCCCGCGGGCTCAATCCGCCACGGGGTGCTGCCGTCCGTCAGCAGCTCGATCTCGGCGATCTGCATGCTGTTGGTGGCCGGCGCGTCACGGATCTCGGTGAAGAGGATCTCGTAGTGGTCATAGGCCTGGAAGTTCTCGATCTCGATGGGCGCGCTGATCCAGCTATCCCGGGGCCACGGATCACTCTGGGCGAAATCCTCGATCATGCCTTCGGCGATGACGGTGTAGGGCCCGTCTTCAAGGCTGCCATTCGAACCCGACAGGCGGAACTGAATCGGGTCGCGCGCGGGCACGTCGTTGGCCGCCGCGAAGTTGAGAGCCTTCACGACCAGACGGCCGCCGGAAGGCGTGACGCGGATACCCGTGCCGCCGGTGCCGGGATCGGGATCAAAGTCGCCTTTGAAGTGGAGGTACTTGGTGCCCAGGTCCTGGTCAATGGCCAAGCCCGGATGCTCTCCGCCCGGCCAATCGCCGTCGTCGGGCACGCCTATCACGGGGTCGCCTGGGGCGGTAAGCACGGTATAGTCTTGAGCCGAGGCGGGTGCGGCAAACACCACCACCGCCGCGAACGCCAGCGCATAAGACATGTATCTCATCTATCAATCCCTCCTGTGAGAAATCCTTGTTGGCCGGGCAAGGCCTGTGCGGGAACCGGTCCGAAGGCGCTCTCGCCGACTCTCCCTGGACGATCCGCCGTCTTGCCCGCCGGGCGTGGATCGCGTTCTAGAAAGCTCCGTCCATTGCGGAGCCGCACACATATTCGATTCAACCGTTTCCGAGCCGGGGCCCGCAAGCGCTTGAACCCACTCCTTCCCTCTTGATTATCCGCTACCACCTCCCCAAGAACGGCCCAAGCCAGGCTTGGGCCATGGTTGGCCTAGGTCTACAAACTGCAGCCAGGCAGTCCGCTAATCTGCGTTGAGCATAGCACAACCTGGAAGGAAAAGCAACAAAGAGGATTCCTGCAACCAAAACAGTGCATTACACAACAATGGCGTATACTTCCGAGAAAACCGGGCGGATTCCTCCTCAACTCCCTGGCGGTCTATGGCAGGTCTGTCGCTGTTTCCTCCGCAAAGGCGGCCATGAGGGCTCGGAGCTCTTCCACTCGCTCGGGATGGCGCTCCGCCATGTTGAAGCGTTCGCCGATGTCCCGGTCCAGGTGGAACAACTCCGGCGCGCCCGTCACGAGTTGCAGCTTCCATGGACCCTGGCGCACGGCTTGCAACTGCCGGCCGCGAAAGTAGAAGTACGGCGGCGAAGACGGCTCGCCCGCCTCGCCCCGGAGGAGCGGCCAAAGGTCGTGGCCGTCGATGGGGCGATCGCCGGGTATTTCCGCGCCGGCCGCCTTCAGCAAGGTGGGAAACAGGTCCATGGAATTGGCGGGCTCCCGGATAATGGCCCCCGCGGACACGTCTCCCGGCCGCCACACAATGGCCGGGACGCGCGCGCCGCCCTCGTAGGTCGTTCCCTTTGCGTCGCGGAAGGGGCCGGGCGATCCCGCGTGCCAGGGCTCGTTGTCCAAACCGTCGGGCCCCGCTTGAACCATACGGTCCGGCATGTTGATCCAGGGTCCGTTGTCGCTCAGCCACACGACCACGGTGTTCTCCGCCACGCCCGCGTTCCGCAAGGCCTCCATGATGGCGCCGGCGCTCCAGTCCAGGGCCTCCATCACGTCGCCGTAGAGGCCCGCCCGGGATTGGCCGCGGAACCGGTCCGCCACGGCCAGGGGCAGATGGGGCATGGCGTACGGCAGGTACAGGAAGAAGGGATCGCCCGCGCTCTCCTCGATGAAGCGCGTGGCCTCCTCGGTGTAGCGCACGGTCAACGTCGTTTGGTCCACGGGATGCTCGATGGGCTCGGTGTTCCGGTAGAGTTCAAGGGGCGCGTCCGTATCCACCCATGGCCGGATCATGTCGTTGCTGTAGAGGAGGCCGAAGTACTCGTCGAACCCGTGGGACGTGGGCAGGAATTCCTCGCTGGCGTGGCCCAGGTGCCACTTGCCCACGCACATGGTCCGGTAGCCCGCCTGGCGCAAGGCCGTGGCCATGGTGATCTCCGAGGCGGGCAGGCCCCCGGTGGATTCTGGCATGATCACGTTCGCCACGCCGCCGCCCGGCCGAACGGGATACCGGCCAGTGAGCAAAGCGGCCCGAGCCGGCGTGCACGCGGGCGGTGTGCAGAAGGACGTGAAGCGGGCGCCCTCGGCCGCGAGCTGGTCCAGATTCGGCGTGCGGATGGTGGGATGGCCGTAGCAGCTCAAGTCGCCGTAGCCCGCGTCGTCGGCGAACATCAGCACAATGTTCGGCCGTCCCGCGCGATCCCCGTCTTCATTGGAGGCCGCGCCCCGCGTCAGCGTCAGGCCCGCCGCGGCCGCGGCCGACCCCGCCATGAATTGCCGCCGTGTCGTCTTCATGATCGCTCTCCCTTCCGCCGGACGCCGCAAAACCGCGTTGCTACAGAATGAGCCAAGCCACCGCCGTCCCGGCGAAGCCCACGGCCCACAGGACGGTGGTGATCCCGCTCCAGGCCTTGATGGCCGCGGCGCCGTCCAACCCGATGAGGCGGGTCACAACCCAGAAATAGGAATCGTTGTAGTAGCTGAAGAACAAGGAGCCGCTGGTCACCGCGAGGGCCGCCACCAGGGGATGGAGATCCAGGCCGGGCAGGAGCGGCGCGGTGATCGAAGCGGCGGTGATCATCGCCACGGTGCCCGATCCTTGGGCGAAACGGATGATCGTGCACACCAGGAAAGGCAGCACAAAAGCCGGAAGCGGCCATCCCGTAACGATCTCGGCGACCATCGTCCCCACCCCCGACTCGCGCAACACGTTCCCCAAGGCGCCGCCGGCGCCGGTTATTAAGATGATCATGCCCGACGCGGCCGCCCCCTCGGCGAGCCAGCGCTTGACGGTTTGGCGTTCCGTGGCGGGCGGGACCAGGACGTAGACAGCCAGAACGACGCCGATAAGCAGGGCGATGATGGGCGCGCCGATGAACCCCATGACGCTGGCGGCGGCCGTGCCCTCCGCCACCGCGTTCGTCACCGTGCTGCCGAGGATGAGCAAGAGGGGCGCGAGGAGGGGCAGCGCGGCGCGGCCCGCCGAGGGACGTTGCGGAATCGCGTCCGCCGTGGCCGTTGGGCCGGTCTCGACTTCGCGGCGGATGTCCTCGGCGACCTCGTGGTCGACCTTCGGGCCGATCCAGCGGGCGTACAACACCACCGCGGGAATCATCGGGAGGGCGGCAAGGACCGTCACGGCGATGAGCGCGCCCAAATCGGCGCCGAGGATGCCCGCCACGGCGAGAGGCCCGGGCGTGGGCGGGACCAAGTGATGGGTGATGGAGAGCCCGGCGGCCAGGGCGATCGCCAGCGTGACAAAGGAGCGGCCCGACTTCCGCGCAAGGGACCGGGACAGGGGATGCAGGATCACATAGCCGGAATCGCAGAAGACGGGGATCGACACGAGGGAGCCCGTGGCCGTGAGCCCAATGTCTTCCCGGCCCCGGCCGGCCAGTTGCAAGAACCGCTCCGCCAGGGCGTCGGCGCCGCCGGAAACCGCCAGCAACTTGCCGATCATGACCCCGAACCCGATGACGATGCCGATGGAAGCCAAGGTGTCGCCGAAGCCCGTGGCGATCATCCCGGCGGTGGCGTCCAAGGGCACGCCCGCCATCAGCGCCACCGCCGCCGACCCCACTATCAGCGCCATGAAGGCGTCGAAGCGGGACCGGAGAATCAGGAAGATAATGAGCGCCACGCCCACGATGAACGCGGCGAGCAATTGGTAATCCATGGACGTCTCCCTCGCCTGGCGCGGACGGGACCGGCGATCAGTCCGCCAGCCGCAGCTTCGCCAGATAGATGGCGCTCTTCTCCTCGTGGGAAGAGTAGTAGCTCATCCAAACGCCGTCGGCGTACTCCACGAATCCCGCGTAGCTCGTGTCGCCGCCTGAGGGGACGTCGAGAATCTCCGTGAGCGTCCCAGCGTCAGGATCCACCCAGCACACAGCGGTCCGGGGTCCGTCCTCGTGCAGGCGCACGGCGGCGAGCAAGCGGCCATCGGCGAGGCGGATCATCTCCGGTCCGCCAATCTGCTTGCCCAGGGCGGTCCAAGTCCATTCCCGGTAAGGCGGTTCGGCGACGCCCAGGTGCGCCTCGCCGCCGGGCCCGCCGCGCAGGAGGCAGTAGAACACGCCGTCCGGCCCGAACACCAAGGCCGTTTCATTGCCCTCGCCCTCGGGAAAGAAGTCCTCCACGAGGGGCTCCCACTGCTTGCCGTCCACGGTCCGGTAGAGCGTCCCCGCCTCGTCCTTGCCGGTGTAGCCGACGCTGTAGCCCATGCCGCCGCCCCAAGACGTGCTCCAGCGCCAGGTGTCCGCGCCCGACGGACAGGCGTACACGCTGCCCCAGTCTTCCCCGTCCGTTGTAAGCCAGGTGATGGACTGGCGGGCAACACCGTCCACGGCGTCCGTGAAATAGACCGCCGAGTTCAGCATGAGCGCGCCTTCCGCCGTGATGGACAGCTTGGGATCGCGCACGTCCCCCCCGTCCCACTCCATCAGCGCGACGGACTCCCAGGTCACCGTGTCCGGCGAACGAAGGACGCGCACCCGGCCCGAGGGATGATTGCCGTGCTCCTCTCCCTCCCGGAACGCGCAGTACCAGAGGCCCTCAAAGCGGACCAGATCCGTGAAGGCGTTGTGGGGCGCCGCGCCCCAGATGCGCCAGACCTCAACGAGTTCAAGCTCCGCCTCCTCGGCGTCCGTCCACGGCGCCGCC
>SLHB01000320.1 GCA_007136375.1 Candidatus Hydrogenedentota bacterium | reverse complement strand
TCGCCGCAGCCGTCCTTCGCGCCCAACAGGGCGCAGACGCCGCCTTGGGAGGCGCCGACCGCGCCGATGGCGAGAATGGCGCCGATGGCGACGGGCAGCACGAAGGCGCTCTTCTTCATCAGTACCGGAAAGCTCATGCGTTCCCTCCTTTTTAGTAGGGACCCGGGCGTGCGCGCGCCGGAATGGCGGGCATACCCCTTTATGTCACACACTATTCTAATGGAACTCAGGATGGCGGTCAATGCCCTTCCGCGGGGCGTTGCCCGCTCTCCCTCCGGTCCATTCGCGCGCGAGAAGGAAACATGTCAATGTTGATGGGCATTCCCGGATCAAGCGGGCGTGTTCCGCCTGAGTGGGCGCGCCGCCTTACCGTTCCAGAGCTTCGTGGAGGAAGGGGAGGGCGCGGGCGTTGTCCCAGACGTGGCCGCCCTCGTGGATGGCGTGTTCGAGGCGATGGGCGGCGTCCAAGGCTTGGTAGACGCGTCCGGCGAGGGCGAGTTGGGGGGTAACGTTGTCCAAGCCGGCGGGGCCATTGCGGGGATCGTTGCGGCCGGTTTGAACGAGGAGGGGCCGGGGCGCGATGAGGCCGGCGACATCGCCGAGGTCCATGTGTTCCCAGAGCGCGGGCGCGCCCGCGCAGGCGCAGGGGGTGGGTTGGCCGCCGGAGGCCGCGCGGGCCCCGCGCAGACAGCCGCTGACGATGGACGCGTGGCCCCGCGTGTCCAAGGCGGCGAGGAAGAGGCACTGGTAGCCGCCGGCCCCGAAGCCGGCGCAGGCGAGACGGGTAGAGTCGCAGGTAGGGCGGAGGGCGGCGTAGTCGATGAGGCGCTTCAGATCCCAGACCCAGAGGCTCAGCACGGTGAGGCCGAAAGGCAGGGCCATGTTGGCGAGGATCTGGCAGGAGCCAGCCATGGGATCGCCAGCCGCCTCGGGCTCTTGCCGTTCGCCGAAGCCTTGGGCGTCGGGACAGAGGACGAGGAAGCCTTCCTCACAGCAGGCGCGGCCAAAGGCGAGGTTGCCCCGCCGGATGGCTTCTGCCGTCTCTGGCGTGGCCTCCACCCCCGCCGTGGCGGCCTTGCCGCCGCCCGCGTGACCGTGGACGGCGATCACCGTGGGATAGGGCGGTTCGCCCGTCTTGGGGATCAGAACGTAGATGGGCATGCGCCGGCCGGGCCCTGTCTGAAGGACGACGCGCTCGCGCCAATGGGTCCCGGCGTCGACGCGTTCCGTGGTCTTCGGGCTGAGGGACACGGGGGACAGGCGCCGCAGGCCAATGACGCTGCTCAGGACGCCGCGCGTCCGCTTCTGCCATTGGGCCGCCGTCTCTTCGGGGACCGCGCCGAAGCGGAGGTCCGGCTCCAACTCCGCGAAACGCTCCAGGAAGAAGGCGCGGGCGGAAAAATCCCCGCCGCCCGCTGTTTCGTTGGTGACTGTGCCCATGCCGGATTGCTCCCCACGCCGTCCCGCCCGTCTCTCGGGCCGGATGCTTGCGCCATTGCGAAAAAAACGGGCGTCGGCGCGCGCCCGCTCGCGAACTGGATTCCCGTCCCCGGGCCTTGAAGCCTAACGTGTCCGGGGGGATTTCCATTGTGAATCAGGGGCGAAGCCGAACGCAACGGTGACGGCGCATCTGGCGCCGCGCGGGCTGTCGCGATGGGACGGGGCGATTTGATAGAATGCGCTGCGTTTTAGCATCGGAAACCGTTTTCCACGTGGGCGGCGTTGCGCGTCCGCGTTCCTCACGGAGCGTTCTCGCAAGGCCATGGGTCTATTCTCGAAGCAGCTTTCCTTGAAGGAATTGGCGCCGGCGTGCAGGCAACTGGCGACGGCGCAGGACGCGGGCATCCCCATTGTGCGCTCCCTGACGCTGGCGGAGCGGGAGGCGGCCAGCCCGAAGATCCGCCGCGTGTTGTCGTCCATGCGGGAACGCATCAATCAAGGCGGAACCCTTGAGGAGGCGGCGCGATCCCAGTCGGATTTTCTGCCGGAAATCCTCATTTCCTTGCTGGCGGCGGGGGAAAAGGGCGGCAAACTGCAGACGATGCTGCGGGATTTGGCGGATTATTACGAAGATCGCCTGGCCATGCGGCGCAGCGTCATCCAGATGGCGGCTTATCCGGCGTTCGTCCTCACCGCCGCGTGGTTCCTGGGCACCTTTGCGCTGGCGATGGTGGGGCAACTCAGCTCCGTGATGGGCCACGGCGGCGGCTACTTCGACTTTGAGGAACTGTTGTGGAACTACGCCCTCTTTCACCTTAAGGCCTTTGTCATCGTGGGGCTGTTCCTGTTGGGAGTGGCGTTCCTGAACCGCCGGGGTGTCTTCCAGTGGATCTCCGGATTCGTTATGGCTTATGTGTGGCCCCTTTGCCGGGTCGGGCGGCAGCTCGTCATGGCCCGCTTTTGCCGAAGCCTGTCCCTTCTCGTTGGGGCGGGCATGAACATTGTGCACGCTATCGACAGCTCCGCGGCGGCCGCGGCGAATCCGTTCATCGCCCGGGATTTGCGTGGGGCCATCCCCTTTGTGCGCCAAGGCCGCACGCTGACCGAAGCCTTCTCCGGATGTCGCTTTATGTCCGCGACGACCCGGGAAATGCTGCACGTGGGCGAGGAGAGCGGCAATCTGGAGGCCGCGCTGCACAAGGCCAGCATGTATCACCTGGACTCGGCCAATCACCAGGTGCACGTGGCGATGAGCGTGGCCAAGGTGTTGCTTATCCTGGTGGTTGGGGTCGTGGTCGGCTATGTAGTCATTTCGTTTTACGCGCAATTATATGGAGGAATGTTTAATGACCTCGGAATATGAACAGCCGAGAGCGGAGCCCAGGGACCGGACAAAACTGCTCTGGGCCGCCGTCGTCCTGGCGATTGGGCTCATGATCTTCGCCCTCTTCCGAATGGGCGACGGCACGCCCCGGGTTTCGGAAGTCCGCGCGCGGCATATCCTGTTTACGGCGAACCCCAACGATCCCGAGGCCGTGCAAGACGCCTGGGAGCGCGCCAACGCCGTGCGGAACCAACTGGAAGAAGGCGCGAGCTTCACCCGCCTCGCCCGGGAGCACTCGGACGACACGCAGAGCGCCCGGCGGACGCCAGGGGGCGACCTCGGGTATCACCCGCGGGACACCTTCGCCGATCAGTTCGAGGAATACGTCTGGGAAGCGCCCATCGGGGAGCTGAGCCCGGTCATCCAGACCCACTACGGCTTTCACATCGTAGAGGTCCTTGACCGCCGTTGGTCCCCGGCCGACCAGCACATCTACGAGATACGGCAGCGCTCCATCGAAGAGCTGGGCCGCGAACGCCTGGAGCGTACTCAGCCCGGCGCCGAAGAGACGGAGGAAGAAGCCCCCGAGTAGCGCGGGCCATCTTCTTCTTGCGGATCCGCCCGTTCCGTGGTATGATCTCGCTACCTGTGCGTGGACGGAGGGCGCTTGGGAGAATTGCCCGTCCGCCCCCCCCCGAACCGCGTCCGCTGGAGGAGATCCGCCATCACGCCCATGCCTAATACGCCTGACATTCACCACCAAGTCACCGTATACACGCCCGAATCGCGCATCCGCAGGCCCCACGAACTCGTGGGCTCCATGGTGCGCGACCTCGCCGCGGGACGCGACCTCGCCTGGCGCCTGGCCGTCCGCGACATCAGCGCCCAATACCGGCAGACGCTCCTGGGCATCGCGTGGGCCTTCATCATCCCCCTGGCCACCACGCTCACCTGGATGTTCCTCAACGGCTCCGGCGTCGTCGCCGTCGGCGAAACGGACATCCCCTACCCGGTCTACGTCTTCACCGGCACCATGCTCTGGTCCATTCTCACCGACGCGCTGAAGGCCCCCATTCTGCAGTGCAATCAGGCCAAGTCGATGCTGTCCAAGCTGAATTTCTCCAAGGAGGCCCTCATCGTCGCCGCCATCTACAAGACCCTCTTCAACGGCGGCATCAAAGTCCTCCTCATGCTCATCGGCGTCCTCGCCCTCGGCGTCATGCCCGGGTGGAACATCCTCCTGTTCCCCCTCGGCCTCTTCGCCCTCGTCCTCGCCGGCACGGCCATCGGCCTCTTCCTGACGCCCATCGCCCTGCTCTACCAGGACATCAGCAAGGCCATCCCCCTAGGCATGCAATTCCTCATGTACCTCACCCCCGTCGTCTATCCCATGCCCGAGGAAGGCTTCGCCGCCGAGGTCTTGGTGTATAATCCGTTCACAGCCCTGCTGACCACCGCGCGGGATTGGCTCACCGGCGTCACGCCAGACCTGATGGTCAAGTTCGCCGTCATGAACGCCGTTATGATCCTTGTGCTCCTCATCGGCTGGATCATCTACCGCGCCGCCATGCCCATACTCATCGAACGCATGAACGCATAAACGGACAGACGCAGAAAACGCGGAAAGGATGGGTCCACATCCCCCTAAATCCCCCTTCAAAGGGGGACTTCGTTGGCCCGGGGCGGCGCTTGAAGGGACGTGTGAGATGACAACGCCGCGCGACGCCTGGGAACCCGCCCTCACGCGGAAAGTATACAGTTGAAAAAGTCCCCCTTTGAAGGGGGGATTCAGAGGGATGTAAACGCGCCGCCACGCAACATCAACAGGAGCTCAACGCTGTGTCCGATAGCGAGACCCCCATCAGAGTCTGGACTCCGGGCGTCTGCCCTAGCGAGCGTCGATGAACCCCGGGCGCCTGATGAAGCGGACGGTCCGCGCCAGCCTCCGGGTCATGGGCTACGATCTGGTGAGGCGCCCCCGGAAGACGGCGCAACAATCGACTCTCGTGGGTAACACGATCCAGACGGGACCGCCCATTATCATTGAGTTCGCCGGCGCGTCGGGCGTGGGCAAGACAACGC
>SLHB01000260.1 GCA_007136375.1 Candidatus Hydrogenedentota bacterium | reverse complement strand
AACAGCGCGGCCCAGCAGGCGAGCACCATGCCAACGGAAGGGCAAGCCCGTGGTCTCGTTGACGGACGCCGGGACAGGAACCCTTCCATCACCGAGAGTACTCCTTCAAACGCGGCCATCCGACATCCACGGCGGCGCAAGCGCCCACGCCAAAGACCAGCGCGAGGAGCGCGGCCGTCATGACGCGGCCCCGGCGGCCAAGAAAACCGGTCATCTCCTGCGGATAGATTTCCTCCGTGAGCCGGTTAAGCCCGAGGGCCGCCACGCTCTCCGCGGCGCCGCCGGTGGCGATGTCATGGGCCGCTGTAACCATGTCCCGCGACGCGGCCACCTGCTCGTACACGGTGTTCTTGATCTGTTCTTCCGTCTTCAGGCGTGTCTCTTGCCGCCGGTGGGCCGCAAGCTCCGCTTGCACGGCGCGCTGGCGGGATCGCAAGCTCTCGAGCTCACCGCTCAACGCTGTCAGTTGGGCCCGTGTGGACGCCGCGGTTTGGCGCAGGGCGAGGGCCTCGCCCTTCTGTTCCCAATAGACCTGGTTGACTTCTTGGGTCAGCATGCCCTGGTCCTCAATGGCGCCGCCCGCGCCAAGCTGGCTTCCTTCGAGTTCCCGGGCGATGAATACGGCCGTAGTCGTCGGGGCCTTGAACAGGTCGAAAATGGGCTCCTCCTCCTCCAGCGCCGCCAAGAGGGCCTCTAGTCCGTCTTCAGCCCCCCGGAGCTCGGCTTGTAAGAGCGCGTGCTCCTTGACCAAGTCGTTTTGAAGCTTGACGAGGAGGTCCAACTCCTCGCGGAGGGCGTCCAAGTCGCTCTCCTGTTGCAACGCTTCCAATTCCTGCCAAACGTCCTCAAGGGCCAAGCGGAACCGCTCCTCCTGGTTGCCGAGCATGTCGGTCATGCCGCTCAACGCCATCGCCGCGGCCCGCTGGGAGGCTTTCAAGGCGTGACGCTCCCATACGCGGACAATCGTTTGGGCGTTGTCCGCCGTGTCGGCCTCGGCCCGCAGTGTGATTGTGGGCGAGTAGGTAATTGGCCGGGTGGTCCGGTCCACCTCAGTGACCCGGGCTTGCAGGGAGGCGCGGAAGTCCCGCAGCGAAGGGGGGCTCGCATTGCCAAAGTGGCCCTCCTCGGCGAGTTCCGCGAGCACGGCGCCCACAATCGGGGGGGATTCGATGAGATCCCGGTACACCGCCGGGTTCAAGGCTTCGGGCATGAACTCCTTGAACGGCACGGAGCTCGCGCTGCCAAGTTGACCCAAGCGCACATCCGTGACCACGAGGACCGTTTCGGCGCCGTATCCGGGGGACGACACGATCTCTCGAACCACGGCGAGCGCCGCGACAATCGCGACGGCGGCCGCGATGGCTTTCCAGCGGCTGGTGATAGAAGCAAAGGTCTCGCGGTACAACGGCTCCATGAGGCGGGCTCCCGGTGGAAAGATGCTTGTCGATATGAGTTAGTGTACCAGAAAGCCTTGCATTTTTGTCAATACTGGGCGCGTTTTCACGAAGCAATGCCGCTTTCTTGCGCAAGAACGTTTCATTTTGAAACGTTACTGTTTGGGTTTGGAGCGATGCGCCCGCGCCTCGGGCCGAAAACCGGCCGGAATCCGCCGTTTCGGGCGGCTTTTCGGTTGGCACACGACTTGCTGCTCCTCACATGGAAGTATTGTGAACGCACATCAACGCGCACAGAACAAGTGAAAAGAACAGGGAATCGAAGAGGAGGGAGGAGCCATGAGGCTAGACAAACTCACCATTAGAGCGCAGGAGGCGGTAAGCCAAGCGATGGACGCCGCCATGGAGGGAGGGCATCCCGAGATTACCTCGCTCCACATGCTGGACGCTCTATTGGCGCAAAAAGACGGCGTGGTGGCGTCGATACTCCAACGCCTAGGCGTCAACGGCGATCAGGCGCGCCGGGAAATCGGCGCGGCCTTGGAAAAGATGCCCCGGGTTTCGGGGACTCAAGCCCAACCGGGACTGGGCCAGGAAGCGCAGCAGGCCCTCAATGCGGGCTGGAAGACGGCTCAGACCCTGAAGGACGAGTACCTGAGCACCGAGCATATCTTGGTGGGCATGCTTGAGTCCCGTAACGATCGAGCGGGTGAACTGCTGCGCCGGCTCGGCGTCACGAAAGACCACGTCTGGACGGCGTTGAAGGAGGTGCGCGGAAATCAGCGCGTGACCGACCCCAACGCCGAGGCCACATACGACGCCCTCGGCAAGTACAGCCGGGACCTTACCCAGCTCGCCCGAGCGGGTAAGTTGGACCCCGTGATTGGCCGTGACGAAGAAATCCGGCGGGTCATTCAAGTGTTAACTCGTAGGACGAAGAACAACCCGGTGCTCATCGGCGAGCCCGGCACGGGCAAGACAGCCATTGCCGAAGGGTTGGCCCAGCGCATTGTCGCGGGCGACGTCCCCGAGAATTTGAAGAACAAGCGCATCGCCGCCCTTGATTTGGGCGCGTTGGTCGCCGGCGCGAAGTTTCGCGGCGAATTTGAGGAGCGGTTGAAAGCGGTCCTCCGCGAGGTTCAGGAGGCCGAGGGCGCCGTGATCCTCTTTATCGACGAGCTTCACACCCTCGTCGGAGCGGGCGCCGCGGAAGGCGCGATGGACGCCTCAAATATGTTGAAACCCGCGCTGGCTCGCGGGGATCTACACTGTATCGGGGCGACGACGCTGGATGAGTACCGGAAGCGTGTCGAAAAGGACGCCGCGCTGGAACGGCGCTTCCAGCCGGTGTTCGTGAGTGAGCCCAACGAGGAGAGCGCCATCGCCATTCTCCGCGGGCTGAAGGAACGCTACGAAGTGCACCACGGCGTGCACGTCCAGGATGCGGCCCTGGTGGCGGCGGCGACGCTGAGCAACCGGTATATCTCCGACCGGTTTTTGCCGGATAAGGCTATTGACTTGGTCGACGAGGCTTGCGCGCGGCTGCGGATCGAGATTGACAGCATGCCCTATGAAATCGACGTGCTCGATAGGCGCATCCGTCAACTTGAGATAGAGCATCTGGCGTTACAGAAGGAGAAGGATAAAGCCGGCCAAGAGATGCGCGAAGGCATCGAGCGCGAGTTGGCCCAACTCCGCGAAGAGTTGAACGCCAAGAAGGCGCAATGGCAGGCCGAGAAGGAAGTCATCGACCAAATCCGGAGCATCAGCGCCGGGATCGACGAGGCCAAGCGGCAAGAGGAAATCGCCGAACGGTCCGGCGACCTGGGCAAAGTGGCCGAGATACGGTATGGCCAATTGACGGAGCTTCAGCGTCAACTGGATGAAGCGAACGGCCGCCTCGCGGAACTGCGGAAAGACGGCGGCTTCCTCAACGAGGAGGTAACCGAGGAACACGTGGCGAAGATCGTCTCCAACTGGACAGGCGTGCCCGTCTCCAAGATGATGGAAGGCGAGATGGAGCGCTTGGTCAAGATGGAGGAACGGTTGGCCCAACGGGTCATCGGCCAAGAAGAAGGCGTCCGGGTGGTGTCCGACGCGGTGCGCCGCGCCCGGGCGGGGTTGAAGGAGCCGGAACGGCCTATCGGGTCATTCATCTTCCTCGGACCGACGGGCGTCGGCAAGACCGAACTCGCCCGGAGCTTGGCCGAGCAGTTGTTCGACGATGAGAACGCGATGGTGCGCATAGACATGTCTGAGTACATGGAGAAGCACGCGGTGTCGCGGCTCATCGGCGCGCCGCCCGGCTACGTCGGCTACGACGAGGGCGGCCAGCTCACGGAGGCCATCCGGCGGCGGCCCTACAGCGTGGTGCTGCTGGACGAAATTGAAAAGGCCCACGCCGACGTGTTTAACGTTCTGCTCCAATTGCTGGACGATGGCCGGTTGACCGATAACCAAGGGCGCACCGTGGACTTTAAGAACACGGTCGTCATCATGACATCAAACCTCGGCAGCGAGGTATTTACTCACGGCGGCGACGAGGTGGACCAGGTGAAGGAAGTCCTGGGCGTGCTTCGCGGTCACTTCCGGCCCGAGTTCTTGAACCGGGTCGACGACATCGTGGTGTTCCACCCGCTGAAGCGGGAGGACATCCGCCAGATTGTCGAAGTGCAGTTGAAGCGCCTGGCCAAGCGTCTCGCCGAGAAGCGCATCACCATAGAGCTGACCGGCGCCGCCCGCGAACTGCTCGCGGAGCAGGGTTTCGATCCGGTCTACGGCGCGCGGCCCTTGAAGCGTGTCATCCAGCGGAAAGTGCTGGATCCCCTTGCGATGGAGCTGCTCAAAGGCCGCGTGAAAGAAGGGTCCACCGTGACGGTGGACGTGGAGAATGGCGAATTCAGCTTTCATAGCCACATGTCGCAAGCGGCCTAATGTGGCGTTTGACCCAAGGCTCCCTGGCCCCCCTGCCAGGAAAGCCTTGCCCCTCCAGATGTGAGGTTCCCCGCCTCATATCTGATCCCTCCCACGGGGCCGGACGTCCTCCCCAGCGTCCGGTCCCGAAATTTTTTTCGAGAGCGTTCCTCCCCGTGGGCGATGGCGCGATCATGAAACAGGCTGGGGCGCGATTTCAACCCCTGGCGTCCCGTTTTGGCGCGGGTGCGTGGGGTTTTCGCGCATGGTATCCTGACCGCCCGCGCCCGGATGTAGCGGGATTGCCGGTGTCGACAACGATCGTAAGGAAGAGGGCGTCCGAGTCTTGGCGAGCTCCGAAACCACCGTGGCCGTCGTGGGCGGCGGGATAACCGGCCTGTGCGCCGCGTGGTATCTGCGTAAGGCCCTAGGGCCGGACGCGGTCACGCTCTTGGAGGCGTCGGACGTCACCGGCGGCGTTGTTCGAAGCGCCGAGCAAGCCGGGTTTGTCTGCGATTGGGGGCCAAACGGCTTTCTCGACCGGGAGCCGCTCATGCTTCAGTGGCTCGACGATCTTGGCGTCCGCGGCGAGACTATTCAGGCGAACGCCGCCGCCGCGCGCCGCTTCATTCTTACGAGCGGAGGCCTGGAAGAAATCCTCCCGCCGCCGCGCTTCTTTTTCTCTCCCCTCTTGCCGCTCAAGGGACGTTTGCGCCTGCTCGCCGAACCGTTTATTCCGCCGCGGCGCGACCACGCGGGCGAGACCATCTACGACTTCGCCGCCCGGCGCATTGGAGCGGACGCGGCCGAGTGGCTGGTGCGGCCCATGGTGACCGGCGTGTTCGGCGGCGACGCCCGCCTGCTCATGCTCGAGCACAGCTTTCCGCGGATGGCCGCCATGGAGCGGGAGCACGGCGGCCTGTTTCGCGCTATGCTGGCCAAGGGCAGAGCGCGGCGCCGCGCCCGGAAGCGGGGGGAGCCGGTGACGGCGGGATCGCCGATTGGGCCCGGCGGTACGCTCACGAGCTTTCCAGGCGGCGTTGGACGGATTGCTGAAGCCGCGGCGGCCGCCTTGAAGGATGCCGCTGTGTGGCGCAAATGCGCCGCCGAATCCATTACAGGACCGGAGACGCCCATGTCCGGTGAGGGTTGGCTCGGCTCGAAGCGCTACGCCCTCCGCTTGGCCGATGGTGGGACGCTCCGGGCGGATGGCGTGGTGGTCGCCGCCCCGGCCCATGCCGCCGCGCCCGTGGTTCAAGACTGGCGGCCCGCACTGAGCAAAGCCTTGGGCGCGATCCCTTACGCGGGCATGACCGTCGTGTGCGCGGGGTACAGCCGCGACGCCGTCGGGCATAGCATGGACGGGTTCGGATTCTTGGTTCCTCCCGCCTTGGGCAAGCGCGTCCTCGGCTGCATCTGGACGTCGTCCCTGTTCCCAGCCCACGCGCCCAAAGGAAGCGTGTTCCTTCGCGCGATGGTTGGCGGATACACGGATCCAGCGGCCCTGTTCCTGACGGACGATGATCTCCTGGACCTTATCCGCCGCGAGATCCACCCTCTGCTCCGCATCAACGGCGAGCCCGAATTCTTCCGGGTGTTCCGTCATGCCCACGCGATTCCGCAGTACATCGAGGGCCACGGGGCGCGTTTGCGGACGATTGAGGAATCCGAGGAAGCCTGTCCGGGCCTCGCTTTCGCGGGGAACGCCTATCGGGGCGTGGGCATGAACGACTGCGTGGTGTCGGCCCGCCGCGCGGTTGACCGGCTCATGGCGCACGCCGGCGGTTGAGAACCATGGCGAAATACGCGCGTGGGCTGGACGCGTTCCTATCTTACAGGGATTTGCCGCGAGGCCAGATTCCGTTGGTGCGAAATGGGACTCTCCGCGAATCCGCCCGGAAAGGGCGGCAATTCCATGAGTATTCCGTCGTACAAGTTCAGATCGCCGGGTTAGGTCGAGGATGCTGGGCCTACATCCCCCTAAATCCCCTTCGAAGGGGGACTTTTGTGAGTCGGTCGGCGTCGCGTCGCGTTCACCAAGCTGGTGAACAACCACGACAAGCAGGCAAGTTGACAGGGTCGCGCGCCCGCTGCTACGGTTTGGCATTCGGCTTGCTGAACATCCACGCGGTCCCCCGAGAAGCCGGCGCCCATGGTTCCGCGCGCCAAACGGGCCATCCCGTAAATGGACGGGAGATTCCGGACTGCGTCTTTCCCTTATTGCGCTGCGTTGGAGGCGTTACACATGTCGCTCCATGAAGAACATCCACGGATCTTCGAAGACAGCTCCATCGCGGGCGTCACCCGAACTCCCTTTCCCAATTCCCGGAAGATCTATGTGACGGGGTCCGATCCTTCGATTCGCGTACCGATGCGGGAGATCGCCCAGGTTTCCACGAAGGCGGAGCGCACCGGCGGGATCACCGTGGACGAAGTCAATCCGCCCGTCACAGTGTATGACACCTCGGGTCCGTACACCGATCCGGAAGCCCCCATCGATGTGCGCGCGGGATTGGCGCCGATTCGCCTGGAGTGGATACGGGCGCGCGGCGACGTGGAAGAACTGGACGATGTCTCCTCCGAATATGGCCGCCGCCGCGCCCAGGATCCGGCCCTCGGCGGCATCCGCTTCCAGCGCCGGCGCAATCCGCTTCGGGCCAAGGGCGGCGCGCGGGTCACGCAGATGCACTACGCCCGGCGGGGCGAGATCACGCCGGAAATGGAATACATCGCCATCCGCGAGAACATGCGGCTGGAAGAAGCCGCCCAGGCCCTGCGGGAGCAGCACCCGGGCGAGGATTGGGGCGCGGCGATCCCCCAACGCATCACGCCGGAGTTTGTGCGCGCCGAGGTGGCCCGCGGCCGGGCGATCATCCCCGCGAACATCAATCACCCCGAGTTGGAGCCCATGGTCATCGGGCGAAACTTTCTTGTAAAGATCAATGCCAACATCGGGAACAGCGCCGTGACTAGCTCCATCGAGGAAGAGGTGGAGAAGATGGTCTGGGCTATCCGCTGGGGGACGGATACGGTCATGGATCTGTCCACCGGCGCGAACATCCACGAGACGCGGGAATGGATCCTGCGCAACAGTCCCGTCCCGATCGGGACCGTGCCCATCTACCAAGCGTTGGAGAAAGCGGACGGACGGCCGGAGGAGCTTACTTGGGACATGTTCCGGGACACGCTCATCGAACAGGCCGAGCAGGGGGTCGATTACTTCACCATTCACGCCGGTGTGCTTCTGCGCTATGTGCCGCTTACCGCCAAGCGGATCACCGGTATTGTGAGCCGTGGCGGATCGATCATGGCGAAGTGGTGTCTCGCCCACCACCAAGAGAACTTTCTGTACACCCATTGGGACGAGATTTGCGAGATCATGGCCGCCTACGACATTAGTTTCTCCATTGGCGACGGTCTGCGGCCCGGGTGCATCGCCGACGCCAATGACGAAGCCCAGTTCGCCGAACTCAAAACGCAAGGCGAATTGACCCAGCGGGCTTGGGATTTCGATGTGCAGGTAATGAACGAAGGTCCTGGCCATGTGCCGATGCACATGATCAAGGAAAACATGGAAAAGCAACTGGCCTGGTGCGGGGAGGCGCCCTTTTACACCCTCGGCCCCTTGACCACCGACGTCGCTCCAGGCTACGACCACATTACCTCCGCCATTGGCGCGGCTATGATCGGCTGGTACGGCACGGCCATGCTCTGTTACGTGACGCCCAAGGAACACCTGGGCCTCCCCAACAAGGACGATGTCCGCGAGGGCGTCGCCGCCTACAAGATTGCCGCCCACGCGGCCGACCTCGCCAAGGGACATCCCGGCGCGCAAGTCCGGGACAACGCGGTCAGCAAGGCCCGGTTTGAGTTTCGCTGGGCGGACCAGTTCAATCTTTCCATCGACCCTGAGCGGGCCCGGAGCTATCACGACGAAACTCTGCCCGCCGAGGGCGCCAAGCTGGCCCACTTTTGCAGTATGTGTGGGCCGAAGTTCTGCTCGATGGAGATCACCCAACAGATACGCGACTACGCGGACCGGCTAGGGGTGAGCCCCGAGGCCGCGAAAGAACAGGGCAAAGAGGCGATGGCCGCGGCGTTTCGTGAGCATGGCGGAGAACTCTACCAAGAGCCCGGAACGTCCACGCCGCAGCCTTAACGCGGGATCCGGCAGGAAGGGAGACGTCTTGTGGATAGCGAAGGCGGCGGGAACGCCACGTGCACGGCGGCGGAGCTGAAGGCGAAGCTCGATGAAGGCGCGGAGATCCTGGTCCTCGACGTGCGGACAGACGAGGAGGTGGAGATCGCCGCGCTGGAGGGCGCCTGCCACATTCCCCTTCACGAGCTCGAAGATCGCCTCGACGAGTTGGAGCCCTACCGCGCGGTGGAGATCGTGGCGTTGTGCCACCACGGGATCCGGTCGTGGCACGCCCAGGCCTTTCTATTGGAATCCGGCTTTCCCTGCGTGCGCAACCTGTTGGGCGGCATCGACGCTTATGCCGTCGAAGCGGATCCGGCCGTTCCCCGGTACGGTTGACGCAATGGACAGGGGGAATTTCCTCAAGCATTCCGGAAAACGGAACTTCTCCCCATGCTTTTCTTGAAGCAGCGCCGCCTCGAACCCGAATGGATGGATGATCCCCATTTGGATTCCCGCCTTCACGGCGCCGCCCTTCAAGGGCTCGCGCGCATCAACGGGATTAGCCGCGCCGGCCCCGCGCTATGGCGCACGCTTAGGCCTTACGCCCGGGCCCTCGGCGGCGAACGGCCGTACCGGATCCTCGATGTGGCCAGTGGCGGAGGGGACGTGGCCTTGGCGCTGTGGGAAGCGGCGCGCCGGGAAGGCGTGTCCCTGGAAGTGCTGGGTTGCGATCGAAGCGATCAGGCGGTGGCCTTTGCCGCGGCCCGGGCGGAGGCGCAGAACGCGCCCGTCCGCTTCTTCCAGCATGACGCCCTCGATGGGGCCATGGCGCCCGCGGCCTATGACGCGGTCACGTGCAGCCTCTTTCTCCACCATTTGAGCCGCGGGGACGCGATCCACGCGCTCCAGCGCATGGCGGGCGCGTCCCGGGAATTGGTGCTGGCCCATGACCTGCGCCGAAGCCTGGTGGGCCTGTGGGCCGCCGCGGCGGCGCCCCGCGTGCTGACCCGCTCTCCAGTGGTTCACAAGGACGCCCCGATCTCCGTGCGCGCCGCCTTCACGCCAAGCGAACTGCGCGATGTGGCGGAGGAGGCGGGGCTCGCGGGCGCCACAGTCAGGAATACGTGGCCCTTCCGGCAATTGCTGATATGGAAGCGCGCGGCATGAGCGCCGGGGGCCTTCCGCGTGTCCCGGAGCCGCCGCCTCTGTCAAGTCTTGGAGCGGCGGACTGGGACGTCCTCGTGGTTGGCGCCGGGCCCGCGGGCGCCGTTGCCGCGGCGTTGATTGCCGGAGCAAGGCTTCGCGTGCTCCTGGTGGACCGGACGCCTTTTCCCCGCGCCAAGGTCTGCGGTGGCTGCTTGAATCGCCGGGCCGTGGCGGCGTTGCGCAATACGGGATGCTGGCCGTGCGTGGCCGCGCTGGAGCCCGCGCCCTACACCAGTTTGCGCGTGGGGTTTCGCGGGAAGGAGGCCGTTCTGCCCGCGCCGGAAGGCGCCGTCGTCACCCGGGAAGCGTTGGACACTGCTTTGGCCGCGTGGGCTGTCGAGGCCGGCGCCGTCTTCGCTCACGGCGTCCGCGCCGAGGTCCACGCGCCAAGCCGGGACTGCCGGGAGGCGGCGCTGGGCCGGGGCGCGGAGCGTGTGGCGGTTCGCGCGCGGATCATCATCGACGCGGGAGGGCTTATGTCTTCGTTGGAAGCGAAGGGCGGCGCGCGAAGCGCCGTAACCGCCGGAAGCCGCGTCGGAGCTGGCGTGATCCTGCGGGACCACGGCTCGCTAGATTCCGCGCCGAACGCGATCCACATGGCGGTAGCGGAGCGTGGCTATGTGGGGTTGGCGCGAGCGGAGGCGGGCCACTTGAATGCCGCCGCCGCCCTTGATCCCGCGTACATCAAAGCCCGGGGCGGGCTTGGACCCGCCGCCGCCGCTATCGTGAACGCCGCCGGGTTTTCCGCAGTCGCCGGTCTGGAGGAGGGGTCATGGACCGGCGCGCCCGCGCTCACCCGCCGAGGCGGACCTCTGACGGGACCCCGCCTGTTTCGCTTGGGCGACGCGGCGGGGTATGTGGAGCCCTTTACGGGCGAGGGCATGGCGTGGGCGCTGGAAGCGGCGGAGGCGTTGGCCCCTCTCGCGGCGAAGGCGGCGGCGCGCTGGGACGCGGGCCACGAGGCGCGATGGCGCGCGTGGCATCGCCGGCGGATCCGGCCTCATCAACGTCTTTGCCGGCTCATTGCGCTGGCGTTGCGTTCGCCGACCTGTACAAGCGCCGCCCTGAGGGCCGTCACCGTATGCCCGGCGTTGGCGGCGCCCATATTGGCGTACATCAACGGGCCTTCTCCCGGAGAAACCCACGCGGCGGCGTGACGGCCGCTGGCGCCGCCCACGCCAACGGCCTCGAGCCGCACACAGGAGGAACCTTCCGCCATGGCGTTTCGGATACTCGGCCACGGCCATGCGCTGCCCGCTCATTCAGTCACGCTTGCCGAATCCGTCGAGTATGGGCGGCGGATCTCCTGTCAGACGGACGAGCAGCGCCGCCTCCTGCCCGCGTTGTACCGCCACGCCGGGGTCAAGCGGCGCTACAGCGTCTTGCTTGAAGCTCCCGCGGGCGCCGAGCCCCGCCAATCCTTCTTTTCCATGCCGGAGTCGCCCGAGGATCGAGGGCCCGGCGTGGAGGCTCGCATGGTTCGCTACGCCGCGGAGGCTGGACCTCTCGCCACGCGCGCCGCGGCCAACGCCTTGGCCGACAGCGGATGCGCTCCCGGCGAGATCACCCATTTGGTCACCGTGTCGTGCAGCGGGTTCGCCGCGCCGGGGGTAGATATCGATCTCATCGAGGGGCTGAATTTGTCGCCGGGCGTGGAACGGGTTCACGTCGGGTTCATGGGCTGCCACGGCGCATTAAACGGGCTTCGCGCCGCCCGGGGTCTCGCGGCGGCCGATCCCGGAAGCCGCGTCCTCTTGTGCGCCGTGGAGTTGTGCAGCCTTCACTACCACTATGGCTGGGATCCTGAACAGATCGTGGCCAACGCCCTGTTTGCCGATGGAGCCGCCGCGGTGGTGGGCGGCGTGGGGGAGGGGCCGTGGCGCGTCGCCGCTACGGGCTCGCGCTTGATCCCAGGCTCGCGGAACGCCATGAGCTGGAGCATCGCCGGCCACGGGTTCGTTATGACGTTGGCGGCGGAGACGCCGGGCCTCATCGCCGAACACCTCGGGCCTTGGCTTACGGAATGGCTCGGCGCCCAGGGCCTGGCGGTCGAAGACGTGGCGACGTGGGCCGTCCATCCCGGAGGACCGCGCATTCTCTCCGCTGCGGGCAAGGCCCTGGGGCTTGGTCCCGGGGCGTTGGAGGTGTCGAGGACCGTGCTTCGGGACTACGGCAACATGTCCTCTCCCACGGTGCTGTTCATTCTGGAAGCGTGCCGCCGCGAAGGCCGAAGCCTGCCTTGCGTGGCCCTCGCCTTCGGGCCCGGCCTCATGGCTGAAGCCGTCCTGTTCACGGAATAGCGCGCGCAGGTCTGGCGCGTCACGTGTTCCCGGCCGTTGTCTGGCCCAGGGCGTCGGCCATCGCCCTAATGTGGCGTTCGTCCGTGCCGCAGCAACCGCCGATGATGTTTGCTCCCGCCGCCGCGAGCTCCGGGACCGCCTCGGCCATCCCTTCGGGCGTTTCGGGGAACATGTCCGCGCCGTTGTCTTGGCGGACGGGCGCGCCCGCGTTTGGGGCCGCGAGGATAGGCGTCGTGGGCGCCGCTTCCCGCAAGGCTTTCACGACGGGGACCATTTCACGGGGGCCAAGACTGCAATTCACGCCGATGATATGGGCGCCCGCCTCCACGGCCATGGCGGCCATCTCCGCCGGCGTTACCCCCATCATGGTGCGGTGGGATCCGTCTGGAAGGGCGTTGTAGGTGAAGGTGCAGACGATTTCCATGGAGGTGTTGTCGCGCACGGCCGCGATGGCGATGCGGGCCTCGTCCAGGCAGGACATTGTTTCGATGAGGGCGGCGTCCGCGCCGCCTTCTTCCAGGGCGGTCCCCTGCTCGCGGAACGCCGCGTACAGGCTGTCCTCGGTGACATCCCCCTGAAGGAGCAGTTGGCCGCTGGGGCCCATGGAGCCCAGCACATGGCGGTCGGGGCCAGCGATGTCCCGGGCGATGGCGGCGCCCGCCCGGTTGATTTGCCCGGTCCGCTGGTCGAGGCGGTACATCCTAAGCTTGAAGGGCGAGCCGCCGAAGGTGTTTGACGTGATGACTTGAGCGCCCGCCGCGAGATAAGCCTCGCCGATGGCGCGAATGTCGCCTGGCCGGTCCAGGTTCCAGGCCTCCGGGCACATCCCGGGCTCGATTCCCCTGCGGTTCAAGGCCGTCCCCCAGGCGCCATCGGCGATCAGCACGGCGCCGGATTGCAACTCGGCCGCAAGCGTTTTCATGGCTGGCTCCTTTTCCTGTGTCCGGAGGACTCCGTTTCAGGTCGGTCCGCCTCCGGAGGCCGGCGACGCAAGGGAGCGCGGGCGCTCCGCTTCGTCAAGGCCTGCTCCGATGCCCACGACGCCGCTGACCGACTTCGACGGCCGCATCATGGACGCTTCGGTGAGGGTGACGCCGCAAAACCGGGGAGGCAGCAGCGAAAAGAGCTTCGCGCGTTCACACAGGCCCCATGCGCCGACGGCCGGGCTAAAGGCCCGCGTGACGTCCAGGCCGGCGTGCGCGGCGGTTTCGGATATGCGCGCGCGAATCCACCGGCCGGCGCCCGCCGCTAACGCGTCGCCCGCCGCGTTGGCCACGCACGCCGTGGCGGCGTCGCCGCGTTCGCCAAGGGACGCAAGCCAGGCGTCGAAGGCGGGTCCCAAAGTGGCTGTGAAGACGCTCATGCACGTACAGCCTGACAAAGCGGCGGCGATGGCGGGGCCGGTCCGGAAGGGAGCGCCGGTCAAGCGGAATCCCCGTTCTTGGACAGTCAAGGCGGGCTCCAGCAGAATACGGTAGCCCGCCCGCACGCGCACGTGAGCGGCCGCTTCTTCGAGGACTTCTGGAATGCGCCGGCGGAGCGGGCCGAGGGCCGCGCTTGATGTGACGGCCATCCGCCGCTCCACCTGGACGGCGTCCACCGCAAGGCTGCCGGTGTCCAGTTCATATTCCCACACGCCCGGAGACAAAGCCGGCCGGGCCGCTTTCGATGTGTTTGCCAACGCCATCATTCCCCGCTTGGGCGCGCGCCGCGCCGAGGTGTCCGGACGCCCTCAGGCCCCCATCGCGGAGAGCCGGTTCAGCGCGTGCTGTGGATCCGGCTCGTACGCGTCGGCGCCGATCTTGGCGGCGAAGCCGCTCGTCAAGGGCGCGCCCCCCACCATGACGAAGGTGTCCGGACTGGCTTCCTTGATGCGCTTTACGGTCATGTCCATGCTGGCCATCGTAGTGGTCAATAGGGCGCTCAAGCCCACGACGCACCCGGGATGCTTCCCGATGGCGGCGACGAAGTCTTCCGGGGGCACGTCGACCCCCAGATCCACGACCTTCCAGCCGCCGCCTTCGACCACCATGCCTACGAGATTCTTTCCGATGTCATGCATGTCGCCTTGGACCGTACCGATGACGAACGTGCCCAGGTGTTGGGCCTCGCCCGATTCGAAATACGGCTTCAGGTGCTCCATGGCTGCGGACATGGCCTTGGCGGACATGAGGAGGTCGGGCACGAAGGCCTTGTGATCACTGAACTTCTGCCCAATACGGCTCATGCCGGCGATAAGCGCCTTGGCGAGGATGTCCTTGGGCGGTATCCCCTGCTGCAGCGCGCTCGCGGTGAGCTCGGCCGCGCCGTCTTGCCCCTTCATGGACGGTGGATAGGTCGCGTCCGCGTTGACCTTGCCAGATTCGATACAAATCGCAAGCTGTTCTAAAATGTCAGCCATGGCTTAGTTCCTCTGTTGAGACCCCCGTTTTGGGCCACTCTCCGGGGCGGAGGGCGGTCCCCCCAAGCGTAACGCCGCGCCCGGCCCGCGGGCCAAGAACGACGGCTTCCTCAGAGCGTAGCAGCAATTCTGGCGAACCACAACTTGGCGGCCCTCCGGAGTCTCTCATCCCCCTAATAAAGGGCAATGACTCACTTAAACAAGCGCCGTGCCAACTTCGGCGATGCGTGGCGGCTACAAGCCATAATTCGCCATTTCCGCCTTCAAGCGACCGCGATTTGGAGCGGTTTGCGTGGCGTCGGTCCGCGAAGTGCCCCAAACGTTGCGAAATTCGGGGAACGTCATCGGCGCACTCCCAAGGCCGCCGGACGACAGAAGCGTCGGGTTCACGCGTACAGGCGCCCTGAGATTGAGCGAGGATGTTCAATTATATGACACATCTGTGCGTCGCAATCCTGTCCTGTCCGGGGTAATTGCGTTTTCCCGAGCTCGCAATCATCTCCAGGCCTGACGGGCCGGTTCGAGGGCCGAGCGCCGCGGAATGGGTGCGCAATAGTGATACAGATGTGCCTATGGCAGTTGTGTGTTCCAGGACAGTTTCGGCCGTCGCAAGGGGGCTGGCCGTTGGCGTAAACCCTGTGCCGCCAAGGGGTTAGGAGGCGCTCCACCGGGGAGAGCGGTGCGGCACGGCATATGCTTGTTCGATCGTGGTGGGATGCATGCGGTAGCGTGCAAGCGTGTGTGGTGAAAAGTTTCCCAATTTGTGGTATCATATTAGCAAACGAGAAGACTTGGACGCGTCGCAATCATGGCGGGGAAGCACGGCGGCGGGGGACGTCACGCCCTTTCCCACCTCTTGGGAGTAGAAGCCATGTCAATGCCCGCTATTCTCTTGCGTTCCCACCCATTTCTCGACGGCATTCCGGCGGAATATGTCGACCGCCTGGCCCCTTTTAGCGAGCCGCGCACCTACGCGATGAATGATCGCATCATTGCGGCGGATGAACCGGCCGACGCTTGTTACCTCCTCAATTCAGGGCGTGTGGCCATAGAGCTCGCCGATCCCCGGCACGGTCACCTCGTGGTTCAAACCTTGGGCGGCGGCAGCGTCTTGGGCTGGTCGTGGCTTGTGCCGCCCTACCGTTGGACTTTCGACGCCCGCGCCGTGGAGCTCACGGAGGTGGTCGCCGTGGCTGGACCGCGCTTACGGGAGGTGTGCGAAGAGCATCCTGGTCTAGGATACCTCCTTCTGAAGCGGCTCGCGGCCATGTTCGGAGAGCGGATCGAAGCCACCGCGGAGCAATTGCGCCGGCGCATGCCGGATCCGCCCCGCGCCGATTCCGCGCCAGCCATTGTCCGGCCCTTGGTCAGCGCCGCCGGGGGCCGCAGACAACGGGATGGCGTCCTTCAGATATAGTTGAGGCCGTACCAGAGGGTTGGGACGGGAAACAGCCGCGAGAGCACGCCTTCCGGACGCATCACGTGAGGGTTTCCGAACAGGAACTCGGCGGCCGCCCGTCTTCCGGTGATGGTTCGCTCTTGACCGGGCACGCCGAAGACGAACCGTTCTCCGTCTTGCGTGAAGCGCATGCCGCGGCTCCGTTCTTGGCCGATGCGCGTCTCGAAAAGGGGGCGCAGGCGTTCCATAAGCTGGGGAAAGTTGAGAAGGAGCAACGTGCCCTCGTAGGGCTCCGCTCTCAACACGCACCCGGCTTGAACGAGAAGCTTTCCCAGCCGGTGGCTGCCGCTTTCCAGAAAGAACTCGACTTCCTTCAGTCTGGCGTAGTCGAAGAGCGCGCCCAGGGCCGATGCGATGGCGCCAAGGCATCCCGCGTATTCGAGGATGCGCCCCTGGCCGCCGCCGCGGTCCTTGGCAAGGACGAAGTAACCCGCGAACACGTCCCGCTCAAAGATGCAGATGATCTCCGCGGGCTCGTTCATGCAATGGCGCGATGTAAGGAAATATTCCCAATCGTCCCAGGGGCGAAGAAACGAGTCGGGCTTTTGTTGGTAGGCGCCCGCGCAGGCGTCCAGCCGATGCTCTTCGAAAGGGCGTAGGCGCACCTCCTGGAGCGCAAGCTGCTTGGCGTGTTCACGGTGGATATGAGCGGTGTGCCCCATGCCGACTTCAGCGGCGCCATAGCGGCGGTACAGGCCTCGCCGGCCCGAAATGAGCATGAAGTCCGCGCCGTTCTCGCGGGCTTTGTGGCACGCCGCTTCTAGGAGGCGGCTGGCCAGGCCTTGGCCGCGGCGGTCCTCCCGGGTGCCCACCGCGCCCACCAGCCCCGCCCGGACCGTGCATCCGCCAAGGGTGGCCCACCGCAGCAGCATGCCCGCGTGGCTCACCACTTCGCCCCCGTCGGTGAAGACCAACAGATTGGCGAGGTTGTGCACGTTAAAAAGCTGGGGATAGCGGCTGAACATAACGCCTTCGGGCCGTCCCACGAACACCGTGTCCATGAGCCGGCTCAGCGATGGAAACTCCTCCCCGCGGAGTCCCCGCGGTCCCTCCATCCGTAACTACCTCCAGTGGCCAAGCACCACATTGCCAAGACCCAGACCTCTCGGGACGCGCCCCAAGGGCGAACCCCGCCGCCGGGTCTGTGTGGTCTTGGACAGGCCTCCCCAGCCTGCCGGGCGTCGATCCGTCCGCGTCGGCGTAATAAAACACATAATTTATAAAGGAATTAAGGCATATAAGAAGCGGAATCCAGGTGATACGCTCGAACGCGCCGTGTGTATCCCGGTCTTT